>JAGAUH010000251.1 GCA_017620875.1 Clostridia bacterium | reverse complement strand
ATTTATTTAAAAAGAGGTTGGTATGATAACAAAATATTATAGGGCTTTAAAAAATGCTGGAATTTTTTATCTTATAGCAGGTATTGTGTTTGTAATATGTGAAATTGCAAATTTTTTTCTATTTAGAGATTTGTTGGAACCTAATTTTTTTAAATATGTATGGAAACACTTTTTTTGGTTTATTATACATTTTGGTGTTTTCTTTAATGGTTCAGTAGGAATACTAGATAATAGAAGTGCTGATGTAAAAAATCAAAAAAAATACAAACAAGAAACTATTGTTTTATTTTTTGTTACGCATCCTTTCTTTTTAGCCTTAACAACATCAGTTGAAAAATGGAGTAATGTTCAATTATTTAGTCAACCATATGGGTTTAATTTTTATCCTATACCTATGATAGTAGGGCACATTTTTATTTGTATTGCTGTTTATTGGTCAAGGAAAGTTGATTTTTTGCAGAATGTAGAAATGTACGAAAAGAAAAAAGAAGAAAAGCAAATCAAAAAAGAAAATAATAAAAAACAAAAAAATAAAGATTTATTAGAGAATCAACAAAGACAGGTAAAAGAGTTATTAGATAATACGGGTACAAATTTTTTTATAAAATACTATGAAATTTTAAAGGTAAATAGTTTGTTGGATATTGCGGACTCTATAAGTGAAAGTATGGAGCCCAAAACAAAGGAAAAAAGAATATTAAGTGCAAAAAAGATATTTAGTTTAAATTTACAAATAATGGCATTAACTAGTATTGTTAGCAACAAAAGTATTTTGCATGAAAGTGTTTTAGCAAAAGCCCAAAAATTATTGTATTTAGAAAAAGAATTGCAGGCTAAAAAGGAACTTGAAAAAACAAATCAATTTAAAGCTGAAAAGAAACAAGAGTATTTTGAATTAAAATGTGCTTATGAAGATGTGAAAAAAGAGTATTTTATAAAAAATGCAGGAAATAGTGGCAACAAAGAGCAAAAAGGTGAAGATTATAAAAGAGAATTAAGGGGGTATTTGTATAAGGTTGGTATAGTGTATTTTTTAAAATATTACTATGATTTAAAACTAAAAAGTGTAGAAGAAATATGCAACTGTATTACTGAAAAAATAAGTTTAGAAAGCAAAAAGAATATAGCAAATAATGCTAAAAAAATTTTTGATGCCCAATTAAATATCCCTATTTTAAGAGAAATTGTTAGGAGTAAGGATTTTGAAAGGGTTGACGTAAAAAAAGCAGAAAAAATATTATCGCAAGAAACTTATGGTATCTATTAAAAAAATAAAACCGCTACGAAAAATAGCGGTTTTGTTTTTTATTTATTGTTTTTAATTATGTTTATTACTCCCATTCGATAGTGGCAGGGGCTTTTGGCGATAGGTCGTATAATACTCTACAAACGCCTTTAACTTCTGATAAAATTCTGTTGGTAATTTTCTTTAAAATTGCCCAATCTATTTCCGGTACGGTTGCGCTCATAGCGTCTACGGTGTTTACCGCACGGATAATAACAGGCCAATCGAAAACTCTTTTTCCGTTTATTACACCGGTAGAGCGGAAGTCTGGAACGACTGTAAAGAATTGCCAAATTTTGCTTGTTAAGCCGGCTTTGTCAAATTCTTCTCTTAAAATTGCGTCGCTTTCTCTTAAGGCTTGTAGTCTGTCTCTAGTTATAGCGCCGGTACATCTAACGCCAAGACCAGGACCAGGGAACGGTTGACGGTCTACCATAGAAGAAGGTAAACCTAAAGCCCTTCCTACAACCCTAACTTCGTCTTTATAAAGTAGTTTAATTGGTTCTACTAAACCAACGAATCTTATATCTTCTGGAAGTCCGCCAACGTTGTGGTGGGCTTTAACTCCGTCAGACTCTATAATGTCGGGATAAATAGTTCCTTGACCTAAATAATAAGTACCAGTTAGTTTGTTAGATTCTTCTTCGAACACTCTAACAAATTCGCCACCGATAATCTTTCTTTTAGTTTCTGGGTCGGAAACGTTTTCTAATTTAGATAAAAACCTATCAGTTGCGTCAACGTAAATTAGGTTAGCGTCTAATTGTCCTTGAAATAGGTCGATAACTGCTTCGCTTTCGCCTTTTCTCATAAGTCCGTGGTTTACGTGTACGCAAACTAGTTGCTTGCCGATAGCTTTAATTAAAAGGGCAGCAACGACAGAACTATCTACACCGCCAGAAAGTGCAAGTAATACTTTATCGGATTTAACTTGTTCTCTAATTAAAGCAACTTGTTCTTCTATAAAAGCATTTGCAAGTTCTAAAGTGGTTATTCTTTGCATGTTGCTTGGTCTAACGTTACTCATATTTTTTCTCCTAAATTTATAATAAAGTAATTATATATCAAAAATTAAGTTAGCGCAATTATTTTTTTATAATATTATAAAAAAAATTATAAAATTTTTATGGTGACTTTTGCTAGCAATTTATTTTGGGCAACCTTTAATTGCTAAATTATAATAAAAAAGGATTTTGTAAACGACAAATAAAAAACAACTCCGTCATAAATGGGGGTTAAAATTTTTATCAACCAATGGTTGAGGTATGGCAAAAAGATAAATACGCGAAAAACAGGTTGTTTAAAATTTTTACTGATATTTTTTCATTTTTCTTTTTTGTGGTTATTTGTCGTTTAACATTGGTTGTATTAATTAATAAAAAAAGGCAGTTAAAAAACTGCCTAAATAATTTTAGTTTCTTCTACCTTAACTAATCCGCACAAAAAATCCGCGTAAGAAAAGTTGGTTTTGCCTACGTAGCCACCATAGGGGCTAATAGTAATTAAACTAGGGTATATGCCCGTTAATTTGCCTTTATAGGTGGTTATTTTGTTTCTGCCAAGGTTTACGCTAACCATTACGTCTTTAAGGTAAAACGCCTTAATTTCTTGCTTAATTTGCTCTATATTTTTTTGTTGCTTAATCATAATTAGATTATAGCCCAAAAAATATTTTTTTAAACTTAAAACTTAAAAATTAAAAGTCGTCGCCGTCGTCTTCGTCATCTTCGTCGTCTTCGTCATCTTCTTCGTAGTCGTTTACGTCTACGTCGTCGTAGTTAAACTCGTCGTCTTTGTCGTCGTAAGAATATTCTTCTTCGTCTTCTTCGTCGTAAGAGTCGAATTCTTTGTCAAGACTTTCTTGTTCTTCTTCTTGGATTTTAGATAAAGAAATCATTTCTTCTTCGTCTTCGCCGGAGTTAGAAATATCTTCTTTTTCGTCTTCGTCTAGATATTCTCTCCATTTTTCGTCGTTTTCCATATCTAGTTCGGATTCTTCTATATCATATTTTAAAGAACGCTTACAACTTTCGCATAAATCGTCTGAAATAGGTATGTTTACGCTTTTACATCTAGGACAAAGTTTTTCTTCGTGAACGTCGTCATCGTCGTCGAACAATAAAGAAGAAGGGCCCATTTTAAGCGTTGCTTTACAAACGTTGCAATATTCTTCGCCTTCTAACATGTAGTTTAATTCACATCTAGGACACTTAACGTATTTAGCCATAAAAATTCTCCTTAAGGGTAAAATCTAAAGTAAACCTTATAAGCATACTGTCGTTTTAATAGTTTAGTACAAAACAAATAGTTTTGCAAGTGTTTTGTAAAAGTTTTTTAAATATATCGTAAAAAGTTTAATAAATTAAAAAACTAAACTCCCCACCTTTTTATAAGTCTATTAGAGTATAATAGTATTAAACCGTTTTGTAAACTGTTTTTTATAGAAATTTTTTAAAAATTTTACCTTTTTTATTTTTAAATATATTTTACTTGTTTTTTTGTCAAAAACTTTTAAAATTTTTTTTGGTTTACTAGTCTATTTTTATGTTATAAATAATAAATATGTAACGTAAAAGCAAAAAAAGGAGCGGTAAATGAGCGATTATAGTTTAAAAACGGAACAACAAAAAACGTATAAAAAGGCAAACAACGTAGAATGCGTTACGGAACTTGCCTGTAAGTTAGGGGATATTTTATCTTTAGGGGCAAGGGCGAGTAACCTAGAATATTTTGTCGAGTCCGACGGCGTTAATTATAAAGCCAAAATTATTTTTAACGTGGTATACCTTTTAGAAGGGGAAATAAGAAGAAAAGAGTTTGGCATAGAACTAACGGATTTTTACAAGTTAGACCTAGAAGAAGGTGCTAAAATATCTTTAGAACTAGCCGTAGAAAGCGTTGGCGCTAGGCGTGGAGAAAAACTATCTTTACAAGGCGTTGTAAACGCCGAAATAAAGGTGAATAATATAAAACTTGATAGTTTATTAGGGGAAAGGCAAAACCTACAAACAAGGCTAAAAGAAGCCCCTTTTACAGAGATTAAAGGCGTGGCGGAAAACCTATTTACCATAGACGACGAACTAGAAATTAGTAGACCTTTAAAAAACGTTTTATACAGCGGGGCAAACGCGCAAATTATTTCTTGCCAATGTGGGCTAGGTTGTATTATTTGCGACGGAGAAATAGTACTAAGCCTTGCATTATTGCCTAATCAAGAAAAAAGTGATATAATAAAAGAAACGAGAGTAATTCCGTTTAGGTTAGAACTAGAAGAAAGTAGCGTTAGCATAAACGATTTATCTTGTGCAAGGGTAAAAGTTAATAACGTAAACTTAAAAGTTACCGTAGAAGAAGAAAACGGAAAAACTAATATTGCTACGCAAATAGAAATAATAATAAACGCAAAAGCGTATAAAGCCGTTAATATTTCTTACGTGGACGACACGTTTAGTTTAGATAAAGAGTTGTCTTTAACAAAGCAAACGATAGGATTAAAAAACTTTATCAAGCAAAAATCTACCATATTAAAAATAGGCGGAAAGGCTTTTTGCATACCGCCGGACAATTCTAGAATAGTTTGCACGCTAGAAGAAAGGGTGTATGCAGTAACTTATAAACAAGAAAAAGATAAAGTGATTTTGCAAGGCGTGGCTAGTTGCTATATTGCCTTTGAAGATATAAATAGTGGGGCAATATGTTCAAAATTAGCAGAAATGCCTTTTGAATTAGAGTTTGCGGTAGAAAACTTAGTAGAAGATATAAAAGTGGGTTGTAGAAATATTTTAGCAAAAATAAGAAGCGACGAAATAGAACTAGAAGGGGAAATTTTGGTTAGTTACAACACCTTTACTAATAGCGAAATTTTTGCCGTTACCGCCGTGGAAGAAGGGGCCCAGCTACCAAAAGATAATTCGGCGTTTTGCATATATTGTCCACAAGTATCCGATACTATTTGGGATATTGCAAAAGCATTAAAAACTAGCGAACAAGAAATATTAGAACAAAACGAAATTGCTTTTCCGCTTAGCGGACAAGAAAAAATAATAATTTACAAAAAGGCGTAAAATGAAAATTAATGCAAAAGCAAAACTAAACCTATCTTTAAATATAATAGGGCAAGAAAACGGATATCACGTTTTAGAAAGCGTGGTTACCGAAATTGACCTTTGCGACAAAATTTATCTTAAGCAAGATAGCAAAATAAAGGTAGAGTATAATAGCAGATTTAAAATAGAAGCCGAAAAAGATAATTCTTATAAAGCCATATCTTATTTTGTAAAAGAGTTTGGCGTGCCACCCGTTAGTGCGTATATAAAAAAGGCTATTCCGCAAAAGGCGGGGTTGGGCGGTTCTAGTGCGGATGCGGTTGGCATAGTAAAAGGTATGCAAAAACTATACGGTATAACCGATAAAGATAGAGTTTTAAAAATATTAAACCAAATCGGCTCTGATTGTGCCGTGCAATATAGCGGTGGTTACAACCTAATGCAAGGTAGGGGCGAAAAGGTAACAAAAATAAATAGTAATAAAAAATTATATTTTTTACTCTTATGCGAAGAAAACGGGGTAGATACCAAAGAGTGTTTTGCTTTGGCGGATAGCATAGGTTCGGGGGTGGTTAGCGACAATGCCGAACTAATAAAATATTTACAAGGCGAAAAACAAGATTTGCCAAAACTAGACAACGCGTTAAAAAAGCCTGCCGAAATATTAAACCCAACGGTAAAAGAAAATTTAGAAATATTATCAAAATATTTTGATATATATAATATGACGGGTAGCGGATCTTGTTGCTACGGCGTAACTAAAAGTTATTTTAAAGCAAAAAAAGTATACAAAATTTTAAAGAAACAAAATAAAAAAGTATATTTAACAAAAAACTAAATATGACAAGTATAAAAATCTCTCAAGGTGGTAAAAATTGTATTATCACACCTTGGGGGATTTTTTTTATGAAAAAATTTAGCATAACTTTTATTTTATTAAGCATAATAATTTTGTTGGTAGCAGTTGGGGCGAACTTTACTAGCAAAACTAAAACCGAGTATTTAAGGATACACGTTAGGGCAAACTCTAACCAAGCGGTAGACCAAAACGTTAAGTATGAGTTAAAAGATAAAATAGTGGACTACTTAACGCCGTATATTGCAAACGTAAACACAAAAAGTGGGGCTATAAGTTTATTAAACGACAAAAAAAGTACCTTACAAAATATATGTAACGCGTATTTGGTGGCAAAAGGCTTTACTTATAAGGCAAAGGTTAGCATTAAGCAAGAGTATTTTCCTACGAGAATTTATGATGATTTAACTTTAGATGCCGGCTATTACGACGCGATTATCGTAGAACTCGGAAAAGGTGAAGGGGATAATTGGTGGTGCGTTGTTTATCCGCCGTTATGCTTTGTAGAAAACGCGCCTGTAAAATATCGCTCTAAATTGCTTGAAATAATAAACAAGTTTAAAAATTAGGAGGAAAAATGAAAAAGACTTTTAGAGTTTTTGCTCTTTGTTTATCGGTTGTTTGTTGCCTAGGAGTTTTAGGGGTTTTTGGTGTAAAAATGGTTAATGCCGAAACCAATCAAGCTGTTTACACTTTTAGCGTAATAAAGCAAGGTAATAAAGGGGATTTAGTTAAAAAGGTACAGCAAAAACTTAAAAATTGGGGATATTATAAAGGTAAAGTAGATGGTATTTTCGGCGCTCAAACCAAAGAAGCCGTTAAATATTTTCAAAGAAAAAACGGACTTAAAGTAGACGGAATAGTAGGTAAAAACACTTTAAGAGCGTTAGGTATTTCTACTAGTTCCGCTAGCAACTCTAGTTATTCGGAAAACGATATTTATTTACTAGCAAAAGTAATTTACGGCGAGGCTAGGGGAGAAAGTTATACGGGGCAAGTTGCCGTTGGCGCGGTGGTGTTAAATAGGGTAAAGAGCAGTTCTTTTCCTAACACTATTTCGGGTGTAGTGTATCAACCATACGCTTTTACAGCCGTTGCGGATGGGCAAATAAATTTAACCCCAAACGAAACTGCTAAAAAAGCCGCAAGAGACGCGTTAAACGGTTGGGATCCTAGTGGTGGAGCGTTGTATTATTACAATCCTAAAACCGCCACGAGTAGTTGGATTTTTTCTAGAACGACGATAGTTACTATTGGCAACCACGTGTTTGCAATATAAGGGGGAGTAAAAATGGAAGAAAAACAAAATAGCGCAAAAGAAAAGGTAGAAAAATTATCTAATCCACCAAAGACGGAAGAAGAAAAAGCACAAAACAGAGTTAGGGTTGCAAAGGCTAAAAAAGAGCAAAAAAACGACAAGAAAAAAGCCAAACTTGCCCAAAAAAAGAAAAGGGAAAACGCTAAAAAACAAAAGCAACTTTTAAAGCAAGAAAAAGTAAAGTTAAAGCAAGAAAAGGCTAAACAAAAAGAGTTAAAACAACAAGAAGAAAGAGCGTTAAAGCAAGAAAAAATAGAAATGTTTAAGGCGGAAAAACTTAAACTAAAAGCCGAAAAAGAAGCCCAAAAAACTCAAATAAAACAACAAAAGTTAGAGCAAAAGGCAAAGGCTAAGGCGGACAAAAGACAAAAGAGAGAAGCGCGTAGAAAACGCCGTAGCGAAAAGGGAGTTGGCGGTTGGATTGCAGCGGTTGTATCGTTAGGCTTAACTAGTTTAGTACTTGCAACGCTTTTAATGGTCAACTTTTATAGTGGCTTAAAAGATTTTCCGCAAGCAATGGTTTCGCAAGGGTATTATCAATGTTACGAGGAGTTTGCAACTTACAACCAAAATATAGATACTAACCTATCTAAATTTTTTGTTAGTAACTCTAAGGCGGAGCAACAAAGACTTTTAATTAAGGTAACGGAAGATAGTTTACTTGCAGAAGAAAACTTGCAAAGATTGCCACTTCTTACTAGCAGTAAACACTCTACGACTAAAATAATAAATCAAATAGGGGACTATGCTAAATACCTTAATAACAAACTTATAGACGGACTTAACATCACTTTAGAAGAAAAAGATAACCTTTATAGACTATATGAATACAATAAAAGCATAAAAGAAGGTTTAATTAAAATTAGTAGTGAATTAAAAAATGGTGCTAAAATAGAAAAGATTTTCGAGCAAAACAACGTTGGCGACAAAGTGTTTTTAGAACTAGAAGATAGAGCGGTTGTTTATCCGCAACTAATTTACGACGGACCTTTTTCCGACGGGTTAAATACTAAAAAGGCTAAAGGCTTAAATGGAAAAGAGATTTCCGAAAGTCAAGCGGAAAAAGTTTTTAAAGGTATTTTTGCTAGTTACAAACTAAACCAACACCAAGTTGTAGGGGAGTTTAACGGACAAATTAAGTGTTATAACCTTAACGCTAAAGACGAGTTTGGCAACGACCTTTACGCAGAAATTTCTAAGGTTGGCGGAAAACTAATTTCTTTTAATTATCAAAGAGAGTGCGACAGCCAAAACGAACTAATATCTTTGAGTGAGTGCGAAAAAATTGGATTAAAGTTTTTAAGTGAACAAAATTTAGACAATATGAAAGCCGTTTGGAAAGAAGACAACGGCGAAATGGTTACTATAAACTACGCGTATACTCAAGGTGGAGTAGTGGTTTATCCAGACTTAGTAAAACTAAATATTTGCAAAAAGAGCGGTATAGTTTTTGGGTTAGAGGGAACTAATTATTATTTAAACCATACCCAAAGAGAAATTGCTAACGCAACGCTTAGCGCGGAGCAAGCCTTAAACAAGGTTAGCGAAAATTTGCAAGTAGAACAAGTTAGACTAGCGCTTATACCAAAGGGAAACGATAAAGAGGTGTTAACTTACGAAATTAGTGGCGAAAATAACGACGGATATTATTTCGTTTATATAAACGCAACTAACGGAAAGGAAGAACAAATTTTTATGGTAGTAGATACTGAACAAGGTGAATTATTAATTTAAAGGGGGAAATTATGGCAAAATTAACGGAAAAAGAACTTGCGTTTATAACCGAATTAATTGGTTTAGAGCAAAATGCAATGGCGAAAGCAGAATTTTATAGCAAAAATTGTAACTGTGCAGAAGTTTGCGTGGTTATGGATGAAATTGCTAAAAAACACCAAGCAAGAATAGAAAAATTAACTTCTAAGTTAAATTAAGGGGGGAATATGAAAAAATCGGAAGGATTAACTTGTCAAGAAAGTTTAACGGACATGCTAACCGTAGAAAAAAATTTAGTAAAAATATATGCAACCGCGCTAACTGAAATGAGTAGCGAGGCAAACAGAAGTTTAATAAAAAAGAACTTAACCGACGCGGCGGACGGACAAAATTTAATTTTTTGCGAAATGCAAAGACAAGGTTTTTACGAAACCACGCCTGCCACTAAAGAAAAACTTTTAGAGGCAAAAGAGCAATTTTGTAAAAGTTGTTAATAACTAAGGCTCTACACGATAATTGGTTTAAAATAAGCCATAAATAAAAAAGGTAAAAAACAAAAAGGTTTGGTTAAGAGTGACACGCATAGCCGAACCTTTTGTTTATTTGCCCTTGTTTTTTTACAAAATATCGTAAATTTTTAACGAAAGTTAAAAAATATTTAGTTTCAATTTATTATTTTTTTGTAAAATAGTATTGTTTACGGGTAAAAAGCAATTTACAAACGGGCGTTTTAGTGATATAAT
>JAGAUH010000250.1 GCA_017620875.1 Clostridia bacterium | reverse complement strand
TTCTACAAACTTAATTAACTTTTTATAAAAGTCGTAACAAATGCGGTAGTCTGGGTGCATTATTAAAACGTTAGTAGGGTGTACTTCTTGGTCGGATAAGTGTCTTGCTTTGTTACAAATAATATAAAAATCGCTTTTCTTAACTTTATTTATGGCAATTCTTAGTTCGGTTAAGCGTTCTATATATTTTTTAACGGCATTTCCCGTAGGTGTTAGTAGGGGCAAACTATCATTAAAAACGTATTCGTCGTCTTCTTTATAAAAGTAAGAAGAAGATTTAATTGCTTCTACGTCGCCAAGAGCAATAGTGTCTTTATCAACGTAACCCGATAACGCACCCGTTTTCTCGTAAAGTTTTAGTAGTTGCATAGATACAAACAAATACATTTTGTTTATAAGTAGCGTTACAAAACGGTTTTCGTAAATAGGAAGTTCGTCTTCGTAAACGTTTGCGTATATGTACTCTGGAGAAAATTCGTTATCTTTTTTCTTCCAAAGTCTACTATCTTTGGCGGTCATACGCATACCAAGCGTATCTACTTTAGAGGCTATGTTTGCATTAAGTAAAACCTTATCCGTTCTTAAGTGGATTTTTGGTTTAGAGATAATAGTTCTTATAGTGTTAATGGTTCTTTTATAATCGTCTATCCATAAAAAGTCTTTATCGTTTACCGCAACGTACTCTCTATAAGCGTTAAAATGTATTTCGTTTTTGTCTATTTTAGTAACTATATCCTCAAGAGAGCAGGTAGGAATAAGCTCTAATATTTCGTTATTCAGTTGTTTTAAAAAATCTGACTGAGTATATTCCATACCAAATCTCCTTAAAGTTTAATTATTAAATTAGTTTTTTACGTAATTCTACAATACTTTCTTCTGTATAAGGTAGAGCGTCTTTACCGTAAAGAGTGTTAATGTATCTAACCATTTTAGTTAGTCCGTCTTTAACGTATTCGTCGTATTTACCTTGTAGTTTTCTCATAACTTTTCTAGAGAAGATAAAGTCTAATGCTTCTACTTTAGTTCCGCCTAAGGCAACGTATACAGGAACGAAATTTTCTATTTGGTTCATAATACGGTTACCAAACGTAATGTTAAAGGTGTCTAAAACAAAGTCGCATAGTTCTCTAAATTTAGCCCTTTCTTCGTCGTTTAATCTGTATTCCGAAGTCTCTTGTGCTTCTTTAAATAGTTTTAATAGTTCTTCAGAAGACATATGTATTTCTTCTGAGTTGTAATCCATTTCAAACGGATCGTTAATTCTTAAAAAGTCTAGTACGATAGCACGGTCGTAAACCTTATCGGAAATTGTAAACGTAGAGTCGTCGGTGTTAGCGGTACCAATAAACCAAGTGTTGGTTGGTATCATAACGTTTCCGTCTACAAATTTAGCAGGTTGTTCTTGTCCGTCTTTCATTTGCATTACGTGTATCTTCCAGTCGTCAGAAGGATATTCTAATACCGATAAAAAGTCTGCAAAATAATATTCGATACGAGAAATGTTCATTTCGTCTAAAACCATCATATTAATTTCTTGGTTTTTAAAACTAGCCTCGTAAAGTCTCTTTAAAAAGTCGGTTTCTTTATATTCTTTAGTAAATTCGCTATAATAACCAACAAGGTCGGTTCTATCTCTCCAAGTTGCTTGTACAGGGGAGTAGAATACTTTGTTTCCTACGAAATCACTAAATAGTCTTGGTAGGGTAGATTTACCTGTACCAGATAGACCTTCTAAAACTAATAGTCTAGAAACGGATAAACCGCCAATAAAGTTTCTTAAAGTTTTTTCGTCAAAATATAACTTTCTTTGGCAAAGGTAACTTCTAAATCTTAAAACTAATTCTTTTAAAGTTACGCCCGTATTTTCAAAAGTTGGTATATTTGCCTCGTCTGCATACTTTTCGTCAATTCTTTTTAAACTAGGGAATACTTTACCTAAAGAAGTATCGTATTCTTCTCTGCCTAAGTTTAAATCTCCGTTGCCAGAACCAGCGCCAGATTTAGATTTGTCTTCTTCTTCGCCATTTTCAGCATTGTCTTTTTTCTTTTTGCCAAGACCAAAGATAAATTTGAAAAATCTGTATATGTAGTAAATTAAAGAGTATACTAATAAGAATAAAAATACCGTCGCAGGGATAATAAGCATTAATAATAATGCGTACGCCATACTTAGTAAAAATCCTAACGCAGAGAAGGTTTTGTCAGAGTTTGTAGTAGCAAGAACTACTAATACTACAACTAAGAAGATTATACAAAGTAATACTATGCAAGAAGCAACTAATATTTTGTATATATTAAGTCTCTTTTTATAGTCTTCTCTTTCGGTGTTGTCAATGTCAAATTTTGCTCTAATTTTCTTATCAAAGCAGTCGTAAATAGCCCAAGCCCAAGCGCCAAGCAAAATCGTGCCTAAAAACGCCCAATCTAAAATACCTACGTTGTGCGGAGCCATATTCATAACGTTGTAAACAAAGTCAGATACAAAGTTACGAGAAAAGTTTGGTATGTAGGTAGATTGTCCGCCATTCCAACTAGGGTAAGTAGCAACGGAAGCACCAAAGTTTCTTCCACCTAAAAACTCGGGTCTAAGCATGTTGTCTGTGTCTATTAAGAATAGAACAGCCATTGCCCATAGCGATAGGACTGCAATTATCACGAAACGAATAATTCTCTTTTTCGTGCTAGACCTATCAAATACGTCTTGTGTTAACTTTTTGTAAAGATTAGCCATAATCACTCTCCAAAAATATTTTTAAAAAAAATTCTACCTATATATTATATAATAATACAAAAAAAATTTCAATAGTATTTTAAAAAAAGTTATAAAAAAAAGAAAACAATAAAAACTATCCGTATGGAAAAAAACGAAAATTTAGCATTTTTACTAGAAAAATTAAAAAACAGTTCGCCAGAAAAAGTAGGCAAACTGTTAAAAAAAATTTTTAAAATTGTAAAAAATTATTAAAAAAACAATTAAAAATCCCATTTTGGTATATACGAAGTTGTAGCGCTTTGCTTTTCTTGCATAAAAACGTTTTGTAGTTTTAGGCTAAAAACGTAGTCGTAAACTCTATTTCTTTCTCTATCTGTAATGGTGCGTTTTAATTCCGTTAGGTTATCTATTTCGCCAAAAGGAGTATATTGACTCATTACGGATAAATACGCTTTGTCGCCTACGTTTTGGTTGTACCAATCAATTAAGCGTATACTTTCGTCCGTGTTTTGCGGAAGTATTAAGTGTCTTACTATTACGCCTTGCTTTATAATTCCGTTTTCTATAATAAGTGGTTTTTGTTTAACCATTTCTAAAATGGCAGAACTAGCGTATTCAAAATAGTTTTCTTTTCCGCAATATCTCTTGCTTCTAGTTGGCAAATAGTATTTTAAATCTACAAGGTATACGTCCACGAAATTTTCAACTAAACTAAGCGTAGATAACTTTTCGTATCCGTGGGTATTGTATACGATAGGTATTTTACAAGGGTAAAGTTTAAAAAACTCGCTTAGGCCTAAAGCGTAATGGGTGGGGTTTACAAGATTAATATTGTGTACTTGCGAATTTGTTAAGTTGTCTATAATAGTTTTAAATTCTAAAAAACTAAACTCTTTTCCGCGTAAGTTTCTGCTAAGTTCGTAGTTTTGGCAAAATTTGCATTTTAAACTGCACCCTGTAAAGAATATTGCGCCGGAGCCGTTTTGTCCGCTAACTAAAGGTTCTTCGTAAAAAAACGGCGCGTATTTTGCAATTTTAAAATTGTAACTACTGTTACAAAAACCAAAATTATTAGTTCTGTCAACGTTGCAATCGTTAGGACAAATTAAGCATTTCATATTTTCACCTTAAAAATATTATATCACTAATTTTTTAGTTTGACAAACGCTTTTTTAATTGGTATAATCTAGTCATAATACACACGGAGAATTTTATGAAAAAATTATTTACTAGCGAAAGCGTTACAGAAGGGCATCCAGATAAGGTTTGCGATAAAATTAGCGATGCGGTTTTAGACGATATTATTTCTAAAGATCCATACGCAAGGGTTGCGTGCGAAGTTTGCGTTAGTACGGATTTCGTTTTAATTACGGGCGAAATTACTTCTACCGCCACTTGCGATTACGAAACCGTTGCAAGAAAGGCTATAAAAGAAATTGGCTACACCGAACCTGGTATTGGTTTTGATTATAAAACTTGCAAAATCATTTTAGAAATAAAAAGCCAAAGCCCGGATATTGCAATGGGAGTAAATAGCGCTTTAGAACATAAAGATAGCGGTGATATTGCCGACAAAATCGGTGCGGGCGACCAAGGTATGATGTTTGGTTACGCTTGTAAAGAAACTAAAGAACTTATGCCGTTAGCAATAATGCTTTCTCATAAACTTACTCAAAAACTAACCGAAGTAAGAAAGGGTGGGGAATTAACTTATCTTAGACCAGACGGAAAAAGCCAAGTTACAATCGAATATAATAACGGAGTGCCTACAAGGATAGACACGGTAGTTTTATCTACTCAACATAGTCCAAGCGTAGATATGGAAACTTTAAGGAAAGACGTAAAAGAAAAAATAATTTTTGCTTGTCTGCCTAAAGAATTGTTAGACGAAAATACAAAGTATTTTATAAATCCAACGGGTAGGTTCGAAGTTGGTGGTCCACAAGGCGATAGCGGTTTAACGGGTAGAAAAATTATAGTTGATACTTACGGTGGATACGCGCCTCACGGTGGTGGAGCGTTTAGCGGAAAAGATCCTACAAAGGTAGATAGGTCGGCTGCGTATATGGCAAGATACGCCGCAAAAAATATCGTAGGGGCAGGCTTAGCCGACGAGTGCTTTATAGAAGTTGCTTACGCTATTGGCGTTGCTAAACCCGTATCTTTACACGTAGACACTAAAGGAACGGGCAAACTATCCGACGAAGAATTATCTAATATCGTTTTAAAAGAGTTTGATTTTAGACCCTATTCTATAATAGAAAATTTAGGGTTAAGAAATCCTGTATATAGTCAAACCGCCGCATACGGACACTTCGGTAAAGAAGGTTGCAGTTGGGAAAAATTAGATAAAGTAGAAAATCTAAAAAAATACTTATAATATAGGAGCGAAAGGTTAAAATCTTTCGCTTTTTTAATAGGTTACTAATGAAGATAAACGATTATGTTTTTAATCTAAGTTTAAGGTGTAACGCTTGCGGTAAAGAAAATAATAGCGGATATTTTTGTGATGGTTGTAAAGAGATTCTTCCGTATAATAACGTTTTTTGTGGTAAGTGTGGTAGGAGCACCATTAATAAAGAAGATTTTTGCAACTCTTGTCAAGGGCAAGAATTGCATTTTGAAAAGGCTCGTAGCGCGTTTAAATATCAAGAGCCTATAAACGTTATGATAAAGCGTTTAAAATATAGGCATAAAAAATATTTATCTAAGATATTTTGCCCAATTTTATCATATTTAATTTTAACAGAATTTGCCGATACCGACTTTATTATTAACGTACCGATGCACAAAAAAGATAAATTTTTAAGGGGATATAATCAAACGCAAGTTTTAGCGCAAGAAATTTCTAAAAATATAGATATTCCCCTTAAAAACGATATATTTAAAAAATGCGTTAGAACCAAACGCCAAGCAACCTTAAATAAAGACGAAAGAAAAAAGAATTTAAAAAACGCATTTGTGTTACAAGATAAAAAATTGGTAAAAGGTAAAGTAATAACTATTATCGACGATATTATGACAACGGGCTCTACCGTAGAAACTTTAGCGGAAAAACTTATTAAGGCAAAAGCCAAAAAAGTATACGTTTTAACAATTGCTAGCGTTGGCGAAAGAGAAAGAAATTTACCTAAAAAATACTACTCATTGTGGCAAAAGATAAAAAATAGTAAGTTATTTGCTAAAATTTTCCAAAAAAAGTATTTACACAACCAAAAAAATATTGTAAAATAAAAAATAGTGGTTATTTATATATAACGAGTATAATTTATTAAACGGAGAAAAATATGGGACTAATTAGATACATTTTAGGTTACGACTCAAGAAGAAGTCTTAAAAAACTAAACGCTATGGCAGATAAAATTATCGCCATGGAAGACAAATATCTAAATTTAACTGACGACGAGTTAAAATCTTACACTCAACAATTTAAGGATAGATACAATAAAGGCGAAAAGTTAGATAGTATTTTGCCAGAAGCATTTGCCGTTGTAAGAGAAGCGTCTAGTAGGGTGCTTGGTATGAGACACTATAAGGTGCAACTTATGGGTGGTATATGCGTACACCAAGGCAGGGTTGCAGAACTTAGAACCGGAGAAGGTAAAACTTTAATGGCAACGCTACCTGCTTACCTAAACGCAATTGCAGGCAAAGGCGTTCACGTAGTAACGGTAAACGACTACCTTGCAAAAAGAGACGCCGAGTGGATGGGCAAGTTATATAGATTTTTAGGTTTAACGGTTGGCGTAAATATTCACGACTTAACCGACGAGCAAAAAAGAGACGCGTACAACTGCGATATAACTTACGGTACTAACAACGAATTTGGTTTCGACTATTTAAGAGATAACCTTAAAAAGAGAAAAGAAGATATGATTCAAAGAGATTTACACTTTGCGGTTGTAGACGAAGTGGACTCTATTTTAATCGACGAAGCAAGAACACCACTTATTATTTCTGGTAAAGGACAAAAATCTTCGGTTTTATATTTTGAGGCAAATAGGTTTGTAAAAACTTTAAAAATAGACGAAGACTTTACCGTTGACATTAAAGAAAAGAGCGTTCAGATAACCGAGCAAGGCGCAAACAAGGCAGAAAGATTTTTCAAAATAGATAACCTTTCCGACGTAGAGCACGCCGATTTAAACCACCATATTCAACAAGCGTTAAAGGCTCATAACCTATTTAAAAAGGACGTAGACTACCTAATTAGCGACGGTGAAATTATAATTATCGACGAGTTTACCGGAAGACTTATGATTGGTAGAAGATTTAACGAAGGTCTTCACCAAGCCATAGAGGCAAAAGAAAACGTTACTATTAAAAACGAAAGTCAAACTTACGCTACTATCACTTTCCAAAACTATTTTAGATTATATACAAAACTATCCGGTATGACGGGTACT
>JAGAUH010000249.1 GCA_017620875.1 Clostridia bacterium | reverse complement strand
CACTTGTCAGATAAAAACCACTCTATATAATCTAAAAACTTTTGACTATCGTTAGGGTAAGGAAATTCGCCACTAATGGCTTCGTAAGTTTCAAAACCACACTCGCAGTCGTCCATAGCGCCCTCGTCAAAATATCTCAAACAATAAAATTTTTTATACCCATCTGATGCGCGTGGCTTTCCATCTCTAGTATAGTGCCTACACTTGCCGGAATTTTCTGGTATTTTTTTAACTTTTTGATTTAGTAAAGAATCTAATTGCTCTTTAGTAACGTTATTTTTTTTGCAATAATACTCTATTAGTTTTTCTTGTAAAAGTAAAACTTCGTCTCTAGAGCACTCGTCCCTAACGGTAGAACTTAAAGTCCAAGGTTCCACGTCGAAATCTTCGCAAAAGCAATCTTCTATCTCGCTACAAAATCCGTAAGAAGAACAAAGTTCGCCTAATTGTTCTTCCAAATTTTCAACGGTGTTATCTAATTTTTTACAACAATAATCTAAAACGAAATCTTTTAAAGAAGTAATATTTTCTATTTTGGTGGCATTTTTGTTTACAAACTTAACAACTAGTTTTCTGTCTATATCAAACTTTTTGCTAACGTAATCTACGATAGGATCTTTTAGATTGTAAAATTTATATTGGGGCAAACTATAAATATCTTCTTCCTCTACCCCTTGAGAGTCGCAATAGTAAGTTTCTAACTCTTTTTTAAAGGCTTCGAACTCCGCTTTGTCGTAACTAAAAGAACTAGTATCAAATTCGCAAGAATAGCCAACCTTTGTTAGTATAAACAGATTTTTATATAAATCTTCCGCCTTGGTTTTTACAGGTAAATCTAAACACCAATTAAGGCGATTTTTATAATGTTCTTCGGCGTTGTTTATCATACATTTTAGCCAAATTAACTTTTCTTCTGCAGAGACAATTTGCACGGTATAACTTTTATCTATGCCGTTATTTTCCACAATGCTAAAAGAGTGCGTAGAAGAACTATTTGTTTCAAAAACGCCAATTCTTTTTACAATTTTCATATTATACTCCTTTAAAAATAGCCCTATAAGTCGATTTTCGGCCATTTTTAGGTATTATCATTTTTTTATAAGTGATTTTGGTAGACCTTGTTGGTTACCAAAGTTTAAAAAATACCTACTATAAAAAGTAAGTGATTTATATTTATTTAAATAGAAACGGATTAAACTTTCTAGTTGCAAGTTATAATGTTAAATGCGTTAAGATTTTACACCACCTAAATAAAGAAAGTAATTAAACTTTCTAGTTGCGAGTTATACAAGGCTCGTTAAAAAATGTTTTACTTACCTAAATAATGAAAGATTAAAATGGATAAAAACGAGTTAGACAAGGCTCGACAAATTTTTAAGATTTGGTAGACCTTGTTGGTCACCAAAGTTTAAAAATTTGGCAGTAACGCGGTATAACGAAGTTTTTATACGTTTTAATATTGGTCGTTGTTTATTATATCGTACACCCCACAATACTTTTCTAACCCGATAACTTTACACTTGCTAGATAAAAACCATTTAGCAAACTCTTGCCAAGAAAGTGTTTTGCGGATTTTATTTAAACTTCTTTTAATTTCTATAAAGTCTTGAAATCCACAAAAACAAGCGTTTAGGCAACCGTTTTCAAAATAAAAATCGCATTTAAAAGTAGTAAATTTTTGTTTTTCTTTTTGATAGCGGACACGCATATACTCTCTAAAGGCTTGTTGCTTATCTTTAAATTTTTCTAAGGCTTGCTTTAAATCTTCGTCAACGTAAATTCTGTTAGCGATATATTGGTCTATCGCCTTAGGATTTAGGTCTATATTTTCTAGTGGTAAAATACGACAAGCTTCTTCTATAAATTCTTCTTGAGCCTCGTTTTCGGTTAATTGTTCTATATTGCAAAATTCTTTTATTAACAAATCTTTAAACTCAAGAACTTCTTTTTTAACGCCACCAACCCAAAGGTCCGCTTCCATTTCTATAAATTCTTCTTTAGTCATACCTTTAGGGATAATATACATATCTATACCATCGGCAATAATTTTTTTCATTTTTTCTTTGTTTTCTATTATATCTTCTTCTTGGTCGTACTTGTCTATTGTTAACGCGTTATCTACAACGCCCAAAAACCAAACTAGTTTTGCTAGCGGAGAAACAAGTTCGAAAGCGCAATCCTTTTTGCCTTGCTTAGTAGTATCCACAATCATAAACGAGTGTGTAGAAGAACTATTTGTTTCAAACACGCCTACCCTTTTTACTATTTTCATATTACACCTTTAAAAATTTTATATTTTTATTATATCACGAAAAATAATTTTTTCAATAACTTATTGCTATTTTGCTTTTATTATGATACAATATTTTTACAATTTAATATTTAATTTGGTACGCCTTTTAGTTAAGTGCGTTTAATAGGGAAGAGAGATAGTTGCTCCATTGCCCCCGCAACCGTAAGAACAGCGTTTGGTTATTCACTGAGAATTTGGGAAGGATAACACGAGTTAAGTTGTTGTAAATCGGGAGACCTGCCAAGTTAAATTAAAAGTAATTTGCCGAGGGGATGCGGAAAATGCTTAAACCACCTATATAAGTAGGTGTTTATTTGCTTTGTAATTTCGTACCCGTTGGTACGAAATTTTTTATTTTAAGGAGTTTTTATGAAAAAACTATTATCTTTTACCCTTTTAATTTGTATTGCCCTATCTTGTAGTTTATTGTTTACCGCCTGTAACAAAACGGCTAGCGCAAACGCCACTATCGTTTACTCTAGCGAAACTATGGTCGTAATAAAGGTAGACGAAGTTAGCGGTAATGCAACCCTTATCCACGCGTTAGATAGCGTTAAAGGGGATAACTTTAATTACGAAATTAGCGGTGGTATGATAACTAGCGTAAACGGAGTACAAAACAAAGCCGATTGGAGTTTTAGTTGGATGCTATACACTAACGACGCCGATTTTAGCAATACCACTTGGGGTACGGTAACTTATAACCAGATGACTTTTGGCAGTGCTACCCTTGGCGCACAAGACTTGCCCGTTGCTAGTGGATTTTATTATATTTTAAATTACACTTCTTTTTAAAAAAATATGCAACATAACCAAAACCTAAAAAAATACTTAATTAGACCTAGTAAAGAGTGCGCGTATATTGCCGTATACGTAGCGCTACTAATAGGCGTACAATTTGCGTTTAGTTTTATCCCCGGGGTAGAGTTTGTAACTCTACTCTTAGTTTGCTACGCCTTTGTTTTCGGCTCGGTTAGGGGTATGGTTTGCGCAACGGCTTTTAGTTTGCTTAGGTGTTTTATTTTTGGTTTCTTCCCCGACGTTATTATTTTATATTTAGTATATTACAATTTGCTAACGCTTGGTTTTGGGCTATTAAAAAATTTAACAATGCCAAAGTTTTTGTTTTTAATAATAATTGTTGCTACTATTTTTACCATTTGCTTTACACTCCTTAGCGACGTTATAACACCGCTAATGTATAGTTATAGCAAACGTGCTACAAAAGCGTTTTTTGTTGCTTCTCTGTCTTTTATGATACCACAAACTATATGCACGGCAATTTCTGTAAGCATATTGTTTTTGCCTTTAACTAAGGCTTTAAATTTGGCAAAACGTGGGCTTTTAAATTAAAAATTACCCAATTAACCAACTTATAGCCCCACTTTTTATTATAAATTACCCTAATAGATATAAAAATCTTTATTATAAAATACTATTACCCCAAACCGCATTGTCATTATGAGCGAGTGCAACGAGCGTAATAATCTTACAACAAATGCTTATTTTGTTGTTTTGAGTTTGCAAATGCAAACGTATAAAAATCTATATAAAAAAACATTTATTTAAGCCGTGAGAATTTTCTCACGGCTTAAGTTGTTAATACCGTTTTACTAAAAATTGTTGGGTACTTTTTTATTTGTTAAAATTTTAATAGTCTTTTACAATTATGCTACTAATTAAGGTTTTTGAGTTTTTTAATATTTATTTTTATAACTTTTTTTGTTAAAATTATAATAGGAATAAAAATTTTTATAAATAATATTAGTATATATTTTATAAACTAATTACACTAAAAACTTACTATAAATTTAATATTGAAAGTTAAGTTGTAAAATAGTATAATTAATATGTAAATAAATTTATAAAGGAGAATTTTATGAAAAAAACTCTTATTTCTATTGCGCTTGCGCTAATAGCGAGTTTGTCTGTTACCGCAGTTGGTTGTACGGAAACGCCTGCCGACCCTACTAGTAACCAAAGTCAAAGCCAAAGCGCTTCTACAACGCAAAGTTCTGCACCTAGTTCTAGCCTAGTAGATTCTAGTTCTAGTCAAGAAGAAATTTCTAGTTCTTCTGGTGCGGAAATTAGCAACAGTTCTTCTAAAGAACAACCTAGTTCTAGTTCTTCTCAAGAAGTAATTAGTTCTAATAGTTCTTCTAAAGAGCAATCTAGTTCTAGCAGTTCTAGTTCTTCTAGCGAGCCTATACAAATTATACAAATCACCTTTAAGGTAGAAGGACAAACTGACGTTGTTTCTAGTTTTGAGTATGGCGCAACCCCTACTTTTGACGGAACGCCTAGTTTAGATGATACTGTAGAATTTACTTATACTTTTAAAGGTTGGTCTAAAACCCAAGACGGCGATATCGTAGACTTATCTCAAGAAATAGTTACGGGCGAACAAACTTATTACGCCGTGTTCGAAGGAACTAAAAACTCTTATGATATTACCTTTAAGGTAGAAAATCAAAACGACGTTGTTTCTTCTTTAGAATATGGCTCTACCCCTACTTTTAACGGCACGCCTAGTTTAGATGATACTGTAGAATTTACTTATACT
>JAGAUH010000248.1 GCA_017620875.1 Clostridia bacterium | reverse complement strand
TTTTGTCCTAAACGCAAAAGAAGTAAAACCTTGTACTAAATCTTCCGAAACGAAATATTGAGCAGAATCTTCGCTACTATTTATAAACATTTCAAAGTTAGTGTTTTCCCACCAATTTTCGCTTCCAGAAGTGGTTTGAGTGTGATTTGCAATTGCATAGACAAACAAGCCTTCGTCGGTTAATCTATGATAAAAAGTTGCGTTTTTATTTGTATCAGTTTTATCTGCAACGGATTTTTTATCCGCTAAAATTGTATCCCAATTTTCGTTTGCTTGCCAATCGGATAAATCGCCGTCTATCACGAAAGAGTTATGCGTTGCATAAGAAGAATATTCTGATACGGATAAATATGTATTAAAACTCCTTATAGATGGATAAACGCTTTCTTCTACTCCTAAACCGTAATCGGTTACAATCCCCGTAAATACAACCTCATTATCTACGTAGCATTTAAAATATCCGCCTATTCTTTCTAGTTTTAAAGTAACCGGAGAAGAAGCACTCCATTTATTATCAACTTCTATTTCCGTACCCCATTTCCAACTGCTAGTTGCATCTCTACGGATTATTCCTACCTTAGTTCCCGTAATATTTTCTACTCCCGTTCCTTCCGTTCCAGAAGCATTGCAGTAAAAGAATAATCCGTTTCCGTTATCGTTTATTAAACTAATACCAAATTTACCCCATAACTCGCTAGAAGTTTTACCCGTTGCGGTAAACTTTGCTTGAGCCGTTACGTGGGTAGAATTAGTTTGGTTAAAATATAAAATATTGTCGCCCATTGCGCTATTAAGAACAGCCGTTCTTGCGCTATATAAAATATTGTTTGGCGAATAATTTTTTGTTAAATCCCAAGAAGTATCTGCTTTACCAGAAGTGCAATCGCCTAAAACGTGGTTATCTTTTGCTGGTGCACCAAGCCTATTAGTAGTAACGTCGTCTAATGGTGCGCCCGTCCCCCTATAATCGTAACCTAGTACGTTATAGCCAATGCTTTGCCATTGCGCTTTTGTTTTTGTAGTGTAACAAATATCCGCCCTGCCAGAACGATATTGTGGCGTAGATTCGTAACAAGAAACATTATCTCCGTTTACCTCTCCAACTACTAAAACGTGCCCTACACTATTAGAGTTTAAAAGGTCGCCCCTAGATACCGTATTAAAGTTTTTATAGTAAAACCCGTTACTGCCGTTATTAGCCCAAGTTTCAAAGGTATATGTAGTACATCTTGTAGGAACGCCTAAGCAAAAAGATGCAAATGCCGAACAATCTAATCCGTATCTAGGACAAGCAGTCGTTTGTCCGCCGTTATTGTGATAATCATAAAACCCGTTAGAGCCACTTGCCGCATATTGCTCAAATTGTTCCAAAGTTATGTTATAAAACAAGTATCCACCATACATATATGGTTGAGAATAAGGGATTGTGTACTGATTGCCCGCATAAAAAGTCGTACCCCATCCTCCAAGGGTTCTAGTTGGCGTCCAACGATAATTTAATATGTACTCTGCCCTTGCAAGAGCAAGTTCTAAGTTCTCTTCTCTGGTAGCCGCTAGTACTTTTTTAGATTTGTTAGTTGTAATTACAGAATTAATTGCCACAAAAGAACTAACTGCAAAAATTGCACACATCAACGAAAGCGTTATTTTTTTAAACAATTTCATTTTTTTCACATCCTTTTACTTTGTCTTTTTGTAAATATTATAATAGCAAAAATTGCCAAAATACTAATTAACGCAGTAGCGTTTATACTACCGCCACAACCTTTTTTCTTTGCAGTACCTACCGTAGAAGAACTTTCGTTTTGAGTAGAACTAATAGTTTGACTGCTAGATTGCTCTAAACTCGTTTGTGAACTAGAAGAATTGCTACAAGTATTTTTACTGCTAGAACTTGGTTTACTACTAGAACTTGATTTGCTACTAGAACTAGGCTCACTACTAGAACTAGGCTTACTACTAGAACTTGGTTTAGCACTGCTAGAAGAACTTGATTTAGAACTACTAGATACGCTACTAGAACTGCTAGAACTACTTGTAGGCGGTGTAGGTGGGGTTATTTCTTCTACTAATTTTTCTACCTTTATACCTATATCTCTTGGATCTATATTGTTAGCACACCAATAACTTGTTGCCGTGCCACCTTGCGGTGTAATAGAATCTGCCGTTCCGCCAAGGTTATCCACCTTAAACGCCATGCCAACGTTTAAATAATTAGTTGTATATCCGTAAACCCCAACGAGAGTATCTATATCTATAAACCCTTCGAAGATGGTTACAAACTTACCGGAACTTTCCGTTGTAGTAAATACGCAATTAGTAAAGCCTTTGTCAAATAATGCAGTTGCATAAAGTTGACTATTGTTGTCCGTGCCGTTTATAAACATTTCGAAATTGGTGTTTTTCCACCACTCGCTTTCTAGATAATTAGTAACGTTTACGTTGTGGTTTGCAAGCATATAAACGTATAATCCGCTATCTACTAAACGGGTATAAAAAGTTGCTTGTTTACCCGTTGCAAGACTATCGGTAATAGATGCTTTGCTTGCATCTATTTTATCCCAATTAGAAAGTGCTTTCCAATCTGCTAAGTTGCCGTCTATCGTTAAGTCGTTAGAGTTGTCAATAGGCGTAACGCTAATGTTTGTAACGTCGAAATAAGTGTTGAAAGTAGTAATAGAAGGATATACCACTTGACCGCTTTGTATATAATATTGAGTAGTGTCGCTAATGGTGTGCATTAAAGTGTTGCCAACGTATAATTTAGCAACCGTGTTAGCCCTTTCTATCTTCATAGTAAACGGACTAGATGCCGAGAAATTTGCTCCGCTTAAAGCAATGCTCTTGCTATCTGCCCAATAAAACACTCCGTCATTGCAATATACCAAGCCGAAAGTAGTACCCGTTATAGAAGATGCTAAACTACTACCCGATCCGCCTGCCGCATCTGCATAAAAGAAAAATCCGTCGCCATACTCGTCTATAAAACTTAAGCCTAGTTTTGCATAACCTTCGTTTGCGTATTTACCCGTTATGCTAAAAGTAGCACTAACCGCTTGATTTACTGTGTTATTACTAGTTAAGTGTAACACGTCGGTATTGGTTGTTGTATTGGTTGTTTTTATAGAAATAGTGTTTCCTAGTTTTGTAAAATTTGTACTATCTTTAAATTTTACAGAAGTGCTAGTGTCGTAACTAACCGCAACCTTATTAGATATTATATGAGCAACATTTCTTGGATCGCTATTTTCCGCACACCAATAACTCGTTGCAGTAGTACTGCCCGTTGGTGTGATAGTATCTTTACTAGTTCCGTTATCTACCTTAAATGCCAAGCCGTATTTTAAATCTATTTTATAACTAGGGATATTAGAACTACTAATAAACCCTTCGAAATTGGTTTGATATCTGTCGCCTACTTTTTTAGTGTTAAAGTACGCAGAAGAAAACCCTGAAAATTGTTGGTGGTTTGCCCAATATTGATTATTGCTATCTACCAAAAACATTTCTACGTAGGTATTATTAAACCAACTTGCATTGTCTTTAAAATCTTTATCGTGGGTTGCCTTTGCATAAACGAATAAGCCGTATTTTGTGTTAGCCACAAAAAACTCCGCACCCTTTGAACTATCTGTTTTATCAAATATAGTTTTTTTGCTTGCTACAACCGAGTTGTAGTTTGGCAAGTTTGCCCAGTCGGTAAAGTCGCCGTCTATTTTTATTACGCTTGCCATTGTTGGCGTGCAAAGATATTTAGTTACCGTTGCGTTTATTTGGAAAGACCTTATTTGAACTTGACAAGTTGCGTTTGCCGTAACACCAAAGTCAGTTGTAGAAAGCGTTTTTACCAAAGCGTCGTTTACGTAAAGTTTAACGGTTTTATTTTCTTTTACAACCTTTAGGGTAAACTCTTTATTTATATCGTAAGTAACGCCTGTTATAGCGGTATCCGTAGCCCAATTCCAAGCGTTGTTTTCCCTGTATACAACGCCGAAACTATTTCCCGTAATATTGCTTAAAGCAGTACCCGTAGTTCCTTTGGCGTCGGCATAGAAAAACATACCCTTATCGTCGTTTATTAAACTTATACCAATTTTGCCGGCTAATTCCGAACTAACTTTTCCGTTTAGTTTAAAAGTTGCCGTTACTAAAATTTCGCTAGAATTATCGTTTATAAAGTCTATTGGATTTTCATCTGTTTTTGCAGAAGAAAGAGTAATACTTCTACTATCAAAATTTTCGTTACATCTATCGTAGTTGTTGGTAGTTACCCAATTGCCACTATCTGCAACTTCTTTATTTATTTTAGCGGAATGACCGTTATATCCGCCGTCTTTAATAATGGTAGGAAAATCTACAAAACACCAGTTGTGGTCGATATTGGTAGAACTTGCACCAACGGCAGTTCCCCTTTTTGTAGAAGCCGTATCGTATCCGTCTCCGTCAAATTGCCACATACAAGTGTTATATCCGCTATAACGAGCCTCAAAATAACTTACTTGATCGCTATAACCGTAGTGAGCAACCCAAGCTGAACATTTTAAAGTACTATGGTCGAAATAACTTTTATAGTTGCTTCCACCAACGTACATTGCAGAATAATAACCAGCACTAGCCATTCTGTCTACAAAGGCGTTTACTATTGCAGAGTTTTCTGCTTTTGTTTTAGATTGGATAACGGAACTCACTTCGTAATCAAAAAATACAGGGAAGTCTAAATATCCCTTATCAAATCCGTTAGCCGCTAACGTGCTTACAACCCAATCGGCTTCGTTTTGTGCTTGCGTAGTGTTTTCTGCCAAAGAGAATATGTATATACCGATATGTAACCCCGCTGCTTTTGCATCTCTCATATAGGTTAAAAACCTAGTATCTAAACTAGTAGAATATCCTATACGACATATTACGAAATCGGCATAATTTTTCATAACGTTAAAGTCTACCACACCTTGGTGTACCGATATATCATATCCAAAATATTTTATATCGCTCTGCGTCCAAGCGGAAACTTTTTTAGCGTCTTTTTTTATTCCGCCTATCCCAAAAGCAAAACATACCGATAGAATAAGCCCTAAAATAATACTAGACAAAACCTTTGTTTTTTTCATAATAACACTCCCATAAATATACTATTTTATTAAAAAAAATTCACCTATACTAATTATACAATATAAAAAATGTTTTTCTACTACAAAAAAATGCATAGCATAAGTGCCTACTTTTTAAAAGTAAAACTTACGTATGATAAACAAAAAAAAATAGAATACGTAACACATCTAATGCTACTTAACTAACTATTAGCCCATTGTTAGAATATGTTCAAGCAAAAAAACTTACAACGTTCCTAAAATTAGCCAATCATCTATAACTACAACAAAAACAATCGTGGCATAAAAAAACGACAATTTTGCACGATATAAAAAATTCCCACTCTATTATATATTCTAACATATATCTTACTATTTTGCAATATCAAAATCTGCAAAGTATTTATCAAAATAAGCAATATTTTAGCAAGAATACAAAAAAAATTTTATCACTTGACAAAGAAACCATAATATGCCAATCAAGTTTTTCTTAGAGCAATAACCTTTGGTACAGCAATTACTAAACGTGAGTCCTATTACACCATAGGAACTTTTTTAAACA
>JAGAUH010000247.1 GCA_017620875.1 Clostridia bacterium | reverse complement strand
GGTGGAAAACAAAGACCTACTATCCGCTTATAATTTCTGTTTAACCTACACCTTTATTAGAAAGTTAAGCCCTTCTAAAAAGGACCCTATATACAACCAAATTATAGACAATTTAGAAAGGTGCAGAACGCTATTAAAGGACATATACGGGCACTTTTTAACCTTTTACCCTTTAATTTATACCGAAAAAGATAGTTTTTTAGCAACTTATAACGACTTTAAAAAACTATCCGATTTAGTGCTACTATTTAAGCAAGAATACGACCAACTTAAACGCGAGAGCAACGTTTTAGATTTTAACGATTTAGAGCATTTTACCATAGAATTACTTAAAAACGACGAAATTGCCCAAGACGTAAAAAGCAAATTTAAGTTTATTTTCGTAGACGAATATCAAGACGTAAACCCCGCCCAAGAATATATTATAAAAAGACTAGAAAACAACAACCTATTTTTAGTTGGGGATATAAAGCAATCCATTTATAATTTTAGGGGTTGCAATAGTAACCTATTTTTAAAAACTCAAAAAGAATTTAAAGAAAGCGGAATGGGAGATAACCTACAACTAACGCAAAATTTCCGCTCTGCTAGTAACGTTATACAAGCCGTAAACAAAGTTTTTTGCGACGTTTTAACCGAAAAAGACGGCGGTTTCGACTATAAAAACAACCCCATGATTTATGGCAACGGATACGGCGATTTTATAGGCGAATCTAAGGCTATTTTATATTCTACTAGCAAAAAAACACGCGAAAAAACTACCCCTACTTCGGTTTACGATATAGACGATTATATCTCTTTAGATAAAGAAGACGAAAAGTTAGAAAACGAAGGCGTTGTTATTGCAAACCTTATAAATAGCCTTGTTGGTAACAAATATTACGACTCTAAAAATAAAACGGAAAAACCAATTTCCTACGGCGATATAGTAATTTTATATAGGAGCGCAAACTCTAACGTTAAACAAATTTTAAAAACGCTTAGAGAAAGCGGTATAAGGGTTTGCATAAACACCAAAAAAGAAAAAATTAGTTATCCGGAAATTGCTATGCTAACCGACCTATTAAAACTAATTGCGTCCCACGGAACGCAAAACGTACCGCTAGTTAGCGGACTTAGGTGGATTGCAAATTTAACCGACGAAGAACTTGTAGAAATTAAAAAAGCAGACGATAGCAAAACCTTGCTAGAATCCGTAAAAAAATATAACAAGCAAGATTTAATTTATCAAAAAATACAAAACTACAACCAAATATTATCTTCTTTAATACTTAAATCGGAAATTGCCGACGCAAGCGAAGTAGTTGCCGACCTAATTGCAAAAACCAACCTAGAAGCAAGGCTTGGCGCAGAGTTTTACGGCTCTGACAAAATAAAAAGGTTATATAACTTTATGAACTTTGCAAAAGGCTATTCAGTAGAAGAATACGTGCAAAAACTCGCCTTAGAAGAATTTAACTTTTCCCCTACTGCAGAAGCAGAAGATAGCGTTTCTATGATGACTATTCACTCATCTAAAGGGTTAGAATTCCCTATAGTGATACTCGCAGGCTGTGGCGAAGGTTTTGGCAAAAACGAATTTAGGTCTAGCATTTTATTCGATAGAGATTTTGGAATTGCTATACAATATAAAGACACGGAAAACAAAATAAGTTACGACTTAAACGCGCTAAGCGCTTATATAAAGAAAAAACGCACTAAAGAAATTATCCAAGAAGAACTAAGGCTTTTATACGTTGCACTAACTAGAGCAGAAAGCCATTTGTTTATAGTAGGAAAATCTAGCAACTTATACGTAGAAAATTATGCTTTTGACACTAAAATTGCAAACAGTTATTTTAGCGTGATAAAAGAGCAAGATTTTAAAACCGAAAGCGTTTCTAACGCAAACGTAACCCTTGTAAATAGCGGTAGCAAAGAAGTTTTAGTGCAAGAAAAAAACAAAGATTTAATACAGTATATAAACAAAAATTTAAGTTTTACTTATCCGAACCTAGAAGATATTCCAATTAAAAAGTCCGTTACTAGCATAAATTTTGAAGAGCATAAAATTTACGATATTACAACGGAATTTGGTTATACTTCTGCCGAAAAAGGTAGCGCTGATCACAAGTTTTTAGAGTGTTGGGATTTTGCAGAAGATTATTTAGAGTATTACAACGGCAAAGCAAAACTAGACCTTTTAAAAGAAGAATACGACCTTTTAGAACAAGAAAAATTACAAAAAATTTGCTCTATGGAAGTGTTTAATTTAATAAAAAATTACGAAATATATAAGGAAAAAGACTTTTTTGTGGGCGTTCCGTTTAACCTAATTTCTAATAGCGACACCACTAAAGAAGTTATTGTGCAAGGCACTATAGACTTGCTTGCAGTTAGCAAAGATAAAGCCGTTATTATAGACTATAAACTATCTTCCATTGCCCAAGAGCAAGACCTAATAGACAAGTATAAAACCCAACTTGCCCTATACGCTTATGCCGTTAAAAAACTACTAAAACTAGACGTAGAGTGCTATTTAGTAAATATTTTATCGCAAAAATTAATTAAACTATCTAAAGAAGATATTACACTTTAAATTTCTAAAAAACTATTATAATATCTTATTTATTTTATCTTTAAAATTT
>JAGAUH010000246.1 GCA_017620875.1 Clostridia bacterium | reverse complement strand
TTTTGGTTTGATTGTAAATTGCGTAATAAGTAGCGTTTGCGGTAACTTTAGGTAAATCGCTTTCTAAAATAGGTGTTCCGTTTTGGCTAGTTGCCCAACCTGCAAAAGTGTAAGTATATTCGCTAGTTGCAGGTCTTGTAGGGGTTGCTCCGTTATAATCCGCAATAGAGTTTATAACAACGTTGTTATCCGTTTCTAAAGTAGAGCCGTCGTAGTTTTTCCAAATAACGCTATACTCAGGTGCACGAGCAATGGTATTAATTTCAAAAGTGTATTGGTTGCTTGTTTTAATATAGCAATTTCTTGTAGTAGACCAAAATCTTACTTCTACGGTTTTACCGCCGTTGCTAAAGTAGAACATTGCAACCGCACCAACGCTACCTTCTGACTTAAATCCGTCGTCTAAACCTTGTGGATCTATTAGCATATTAGAAACGGTATTTCCGTTAACGCCTTTCCATTGAGAAAGTACAACGTTATCACAAGGGTCGTGTCCGCTCATTGCAAGTACTATATTAGGGCATTGGCTAATAAGTTCGTTCCACAAATCGTCTCCGTTATTAACGTTAGTACTGTCGTACACACTAGATAGGTCGCTAGTAGGAGGAACTACGTCGTTTACGTCTAGAGTAGTGCCGTCTCTAAACATATATGCGTGGGTAGTAATAATTGCGTTTTTATAAGGGTTAGCAAGTATTCTTTCTTTAGCCCAAGCAAGTACCTTATCGCTACAACCATAGTCAAGCGTAACGGTCATATAGTCTAGGTCGCCCGCGCTAAAATAATGTATAGAGTTAGCATAGTCTTTCGTTCCGTCTGAGTGAGTGTAATACTCGTCAACAGAAGCAGAGTAGTTGCATCTTGTATTATCCGCTCCCGTACCTAAATATTGGTCATATTTAGACCAAGCATCGTGGTTACCTCTAACTAAAGAGTAGTCGATACCGGCAGCATCTAATCTAGCAAATTGTTCGGTAGCAAGTATAAATTCGTGGTCAGATCTTGTTTCGCTAGCACCCCAATGGAAACCTGTTTCGGTAATATCGCCTAAGCCAAATACGTGTTTAATGTTTTTAGATTGTGCATTATTAATAATATAGTCGTAAATCTTAGGGAAGGTTTGCGATTGTGGGAAACTAGTATCCGTAGTGTCGCCCGTTAAGTAGTTAGAATATTGTCTAACAAGTTTTTGCGTATCGCCTACAACTGCAAAAGAATAATCGTAATCGGTAGGGTCGGTTATAGAATTATCCGTTATCCAATATTGCGCTTTCTTTAAATCGTTGTCGTTAGAAGAAACGTCTTGTATCGTGGCTAAGTCGTTTACACCCGTTAGGTCAAAACCAAATAATAGGCTAGAAGTGTTTATGCTAGTAGCACTAGCATCACTACTAATTTCGGTAGCAGTTCTTACGTCAGAGTAAACTGCAACGTTTTTAATTAATCCGTTAAAATAACAAGCGTTTCCGCTACGCAAATCTCCACCAACGCCAAATGGGAAGGTTGGTACGTAAGTCGTGCTAGAAGCAAAGGTTTTAGTAGACTTATAAGTTCCGTTTATATAAAGTAAAACGTTAGTTCCGTCTACAACCATTGCAATATGTACCCAAGCGCCCGTAGCAACGCTTACGTCAGTAAATATTAGGTTAGTGTTTGTTCCGTCGCTATCGGTTACAAATAGTCTAGGGTTTCCGTTTGTGTAAACTTCTAGTCCAAACGCATCTGCACCACCGCCGTAAGTACCGGTAATAACGCCGGCTCTCTCGGTATAACTAGCAGGTAGTTTAATAGTTGCTTCTATAGTTTTAGGCGCGCTAGTTACGGTTTTTGCCGTTTGATAAGTAGTGTTTGCTTCCCATTTAATATAGTTGCTATTGTAAGAAACGTCGTATCCGTTACTTGTTAAATCTTTTACACTAGTAGGGGAAGTTCCTGCGTTTTTAAGGTCGTATGCTAAAACGATATTAGCATCTTTAACGTTTACTTTTTCTATATCAGATACAACTTCTGCTTGCGTTCTTATATTGCTAAATAAAGCAACGCTATAAATTGTACCTCTAAAATAAGAGTTTACTTTTGCATTTCTGTGGTCGTTACCAACAACAAACGGATAACTACCAGGCGTAAAGTCGTTAGTGTATAGTGCTTTGTAACCGCTAACATAAGTAAACGGAACGTTTAAACATCCATCGGGAACTCTGCCGTTAATATAAAGCGTAGCAACTTGGTTGTCTCTATTTAAGGTAATAGCAAGGTGAATATCTTCGTTAGTTCTTACGTCGTAATTAAACTTAATATCAAGTCTGCTATCGTCGCCGTTGTTATATCTAGTAAATACTCTTGGTTGTCCCTCGGCGGTAACTTCTATGCTAAACGCATCTGTAATTCCGTTAGTGTCGCAGTAGTTACCAATAATAACACCGCCTCTACCAGAGTAAGATTTAGGCATTTTTATCCACGCTTCTACCGTGTTAACAGGCACAGTTACTGCCTTACTAGAAGCAAGTAGATTATCTTCTATAAATATTGGGTTTTCTTCTGTAACGGAGTAAGACACTAAATGGTTTCCGTTTCCGCTCAAGTCTTTTATATTGTCGTAACCTTGTTTTCCATTAAAATCGTAAAGGGCAACTAAACCTTGTAAATCGGTAGAAATACTAGTCATATCATTAGTTAGTTGGCTAGCAGTTGCATCAACCGCTAAGTTGGTAGCAGGTCTTCCGTAACCAAATACTGCAAGGGTATAAATAGTACCTTTAAATCTACTTTGTTCTGGTGGTTGACCGGTAGTTGTTCTGTAGTCGCCACCAACCCCAAATCTATCCGTAATATCAACGCCGTCAGAGTTGTCTAATTTATTAGTTACGCTTATGGTAACAATTTGTTTTAAAACGCCGTTAATATAACAATACGCTTTTTGAGCGTTTCTATCAAAGAAAATAGATAAGTGTAAGTTTGTACCCGTTCTTACGTCTACGTCAGTAAATACTGCGCTTGTAACGTGGTTGCTAGTGTTGTATCTTGCGTAAAATCTTGGGTTTCCGTTTGTGGTAATTTCAAAACTTAAACAGTTTTGCGTTCCAGAAATGGTATTGTAGTTACCCCAAATTACACCAGGTCTAACGTCGTTAGCAATACTTGTTGGCACGTTAATCCAAGTTTCTATACCGTTAATATTGTCGTTTATAACGTTATTAGTTTGGTATATTTCACCTGCTTTATCAAAAGTAATACCGTTTGTTTGAGCAAGAGTGACGGTTTCGCCTTTTACAAGTTTTAAATCGTGTCCGTTGCCAGATTCGTCTTTTATCGTTTCGTATCCGCCTTTTCCTTGTAGATTATAAGATAGTATTAGTTTTCCACTTGCATCTTTCATTATAATATTTTTAATAGTTCCTGCAAAAGGGCAAGTAGTTTTTCTATAATCGTTACCTACGCAAAATGGTAAAGAGTTAGGCACAAGGCTAGTATCTAATGCCGCGTTTACGCTTCCCGTTTTAGTAACGGTTTCCGTGCTAGTAGTAAATACTGCAGTAACTGCCCCCGTGCTTCTAGTATGGGTTATACTAATTGCAACGTCGCCTTTACCCCTTAAATCGTAGTCAAAAGTACATTCGCTATTACCGTTAGTGCTAGATAATCTAAAAAAGTACCTTAAAGTACCGTTTGCTTTTGTTTCTAGACTAAAAAAGTCACTGTTAAAAGAGATAGTTCCACTTGGATAGTTACCAATAATACATCCACGGGTAGAAGTACCGCTAGGTACGTTTACCGTTGTTTCTATCGTAGAAAATCTTTCGTTTACGGCAGTTATTCCTTGATTATAATTCGTGCTACTAAAACTAATTTCTTCTGCTTTTATCGGCTTGGTTTTTTGGTTAATACCAATGGCAAACGCAGTAGAAAAAACACAAATTATCGCAAGAAGTGCAATAATAATCTTTTTCTTCATATAAAAACTCCTTTATATATATTTATACATATATATTATATCACTACAAAAGGTCAAAGTAAATACCAAATTTTAAAAAAATTATAATAAAAGCCGTATATAATTGTAAAAAAATATAAAATAGCAAAAAAAAAGCCAACCTAAAAAGGTTGGCTTTAAATCGTATTTGTTAAATTATTTTATCTTTTTGTTGGTATAATCCATAAGTTTTTCGGTTTCGCCAAAAATTACAACGTGGTCGCCAGAGGCAAAAGTAAAGTCTGCGTTTATAGAAGAAATTATATCTTCGTTACGGTTTACCATAAGCACGTTTATATGATATTTTTTTCTAATGTTTAGGTCTATTATATTTTTTCCTATCCAGTCTGACGGAACGTCTATTTCGAAAATAGAGTGAGTATCGTTAATTGCAAAGTAGTCGAAAATCTTTTTAGAGTTTACCATAACGGCAAGTTTTTCTGCGGTGTCTTGGTCGGGGTATACAACTTCGTCCGCGCCGTTTTTAAGTAAAAACTTTTTTTGTATTTCGGTACTTGCTTTGCTAATAACGTATTTTGCGCCAAGTTCTTTTAATAAAGAAGTTATCTCTAAAGAAGATTGAAAATCGTCTCCAATAGCAACTATACACGCATCAAAACTAGCCACGTCAAAAGTTTTTAAAGTTTCCGGGTTCATACAGTTTGCAGTAACGGCATGGGTAAATTTGTTAGAACATAACTCAATTTTATCCATGTTTTTATCTACAACCATAAC
>JAGAUH010000245.1 GCA_017620875.1 Clostridia bacterium | reverse complement strand
TACAAATGCTATTAAATAATTGCTCGTAATCGCCTTTTTCCACTTGTACCCCGCAGGTATTATCTATAATTTCTCCACTACCACCCGTAGCGTAAGTAATAACGGGTAGTCCACTAGCAAGCGCCTCTATATTAACGGTAGGAAAATTATCTAATAAAGTTGGATTAACAAATAAGTCGCTAGAAGCATAGATATCCACTAGTTCTTGTAAATTTTGCGTTTTAGGCAACGCTAAAATTTTATCGTTTACCTTTTCTTTATTTACACCGACTAGTACAATCTTGTATTCTTCGGGCAAATCTTCTGCAAGTTTATTAAAAGCGTCTAGCCCTTTACGAGAAGACCATTGAAGCGAAACGCCAAGTAACACCTTTTTGTTTTGTAAATTGTATTTCTGTTTAACATCTTCTTTGGCGCTATTAAACTTATCTATATCTATTCCGTTATTTATAACCACGCATTTTTTATTAGATAAAAAAGACTTGCCAATTTCTTTTTTAATCCACTCGCTAGGACAAATAAAAGTTAAATCTTTAACGGCAGAAAACAATTGCTTTTTTAACAAATAGTTTTTATGGGTATTATCTAAAAATGCTTTTGGATATTCTTTTTTGTTTTTACACCCTTTGCATTCGCTTGTAATGTTACAATTTTCGTAATAAGCGCAGTGCCCCGTTATAGGCCACAAATCGTGCAAGGTCCAATATACCTTAATATTTTTTTTATTAATATACTCAAATAAAATTTTATAGTTTAAATAGTATCCGTGTAGGTTGTGCAAGTTTATAACGTCTGGGTTAAATTCTTCTAACTGTTTTATTAAATTTTTAGTTGCCTTATTACTTTTTAAACCTTGTCCACCAAACAATCTAGAAAAAAGCGCATGTAGTTTTACCGAAAAGTTAGAGCCAAAAAATTCTCCGCCCGTTTCGTTTCCGTTTTTTCTACCGTAAAACACTTTACATTGTATATCGTTTTCTTTTAGACAAGACTCTAACTCTTTTACGATTTTCCCCGTGCTACCCACACCGTAAACAGAGTTAATAATTGCAACTTTCACTATTTCATATCCCCTTTAAACCAATCTAAATACTTTATTAAATCTCCCTTAAAATCTACGGAAGGCGTGTAGCCTAATAAAGATTTTAATTTTGTAATATCCGCTTTGCAATGCTTAACGTCGCCAATTCTCTCTGGCACGTAAACGATTTCGCTAGAAGTATTAGTATACTCTTTTATCATTTTTGCAAGTTGGTTAATAGTAATAGAAATACCGGAACCCAGATTAATAACGCAAGTAGTTAAATCTTGTTTAGTACCTGCTAAATAGTTTATTTTTGCTACGTCTGTAGAGCAAATAAAATCTCTAGTTTGTTCTCCGTCGCCGTAAATTTTAATAGGCAAACCTTTATATGCGTTGTTTGCAAAAATAGGAATAACGTTTCCGTAAGCGTCGAACCTTTGTCTTAAGCCAAAAACGTTGAAATATCTTAAACAAACTGCGGTAAAACCAAATAGTCCGCTATACGCAAGAATTTGCTTTTCTGCCGCAAGTTTAGTAACGCCGTAAGGACAATCGGCTTCTTGTGGGTGAGACTCGTCTATAACGGTAGATTTTAACTCTCCAAAAATAGCCGCGGAAGAAGAATATACTATTCTTTTAACCTTATGTTTTCTTATACCTTCTAAAATATTGGTAGTTCCTATTAGGTTGATTTGCGCGTCTAAAACGGGGTTATCTATAGACCTTTGTCTACCAACGCTTGCCGCCAAATGAAACACTACGTCTTTACCTTTACAAAGACTTTCTACCAACTCTTTGTCTAAAATATCGCCTTTTACAAAATTAATATCTAGACCTAAAATATTACTTTCGTATCCGCTAGATAGGTTATCTATAACGGTAACTTCGTGTCCGTTATTAAGTAATTCTCTAACAACGCTAGAACCAATAAATCCTGCTCCGCCTGTAACTAATGCTTTCATACTAAATATCCTTAAAATGTTTTTCTATAATCTTATAAGCCTTTTCCGCCGTGTAATTTTCTACAAAAAAGTCGTAACCCTTTTGCCCCATAATTAAATTTTGCTCTAAAGTATTAAACTTGCCAAGTAAACTTTCAAAATTTTCCACCTTATCACTTATAGCAAAGTAGCCAAAACCGTTTTGTTCTGCAAGTTTACCCATATCACTATTGCTATCCGTTAAGCACATTATAGGAAGTTTTGCCTTTAGGTAAGAGAGCATTCTTGATGGGAAATTAGGGATTGTAAACCTAGAATCTAACAAAATTAACCCCACGTCTGCACAAGATAAAACTTGCAAATACTCTTGCTTTGGTAGTTGTGATATATACTTACATTTATCTTTATTTTTTAAAGCAAAATCGCTAATTTTATTAGCGTCCGTTCCGCCACCGACTATTACAAAATAAAAATCTTGCTTGTTATAAGAATTTAAGCACTCTACAAAATACGGGATATTTTGCGGTCTACCCAAATTTCCGCCGTAAATAACAATTTTTTTATCCGTTGGCAAACCGTATTTATTCCTTAACTCTAATTTTTTTTCTTGTGGCAAACTTAAATCCTGCTCTTGCTCGCTATTAGGGCAAACTTCTCCCAAACTTTTTAAATCTTTATTGTGCTCTAAAATATAATCTGCGTTGGCTTGGGACATTGTTCCGATATAGTCGGACAAAGCGTAGAGTTTTTGCTCTTTTCTTCTAAAAAACTTATAAAAAATACTAGACTTAGAAAACAAGCCTATATCCACGCAGTTTTGCGGAAAAATATCTTTTAGTAATAGATACGTTTTTGCACCGCGTTTTTTAAAGTAAGAAACAACCCCCGCAAAAGTTATTGGTGGCGTTGCGTATAACACTAAATCGAACTTTTCGCCTTTAAAGTATTTTTTTTATTGCCCTTAAACTTTTACCCTCGATAGTTAAAGTGGATATCCCCTTTTCGATAAGGTTAGTTTTTTGTATATTTAAAATTTTATTTCTTAAAATTTTGTAATTTTCGCCCTGTATTAAATGCGTTTTTTTACGCTCTCGCCTTTCTATTGGAGATAACACGAAAACGCTATGCCCCGCTTTTGTAAACTCTAAAAGTAGGTCGCTATAAATATTTCCGTCGTGTAGACTGTTTATAGAAAGTAAAGATAAAAATAAAACGTTCATTAACCGTTGTTCCTTTTGTAGTGAAATAAATATTGCTGTATAATTCCGCTATGATTTAAAAAAGCGTTAGTAAAATATTTAGTCATATTTTGCCTTGTGGTTGGGGGCAAATTAAAATCTTGCAGATAAACTTTTT
>JAGAUH010000244.1 GCA_017620875.1 Clostridia bacterium | reverse complement strand
TCGCTAATTGGAGTACCCAAATAAAATGCAACGCAAAGTCCAGGTCCAATGCTAGCGCCACAACCCATACCTACGGTAGAAATAATAATTTCTTTTGGGTTAAATTTTTCTTTTATCATACTAGCAAGTAATTTTGCGTGTTCTTCTCTATTAGAGTGTGTTACAAATATAATTTGTTCTTCTGGGTTTATTATGGTTTTTTCCATATATTTAAGCGTTACGTCAAAAGCAGTCTTTTTACCTTTAACTTTGGTTAAAACTTCGCTCATACCCTTTCTGTTAAAGTCAGCCATTGGGTTTACGCCAAGTAGCGTTCCAAAAAATGCTTTAGCGCCGGAAATTCTACCCGTTTTTACTAAAAAGAACAAGTCGTCCATTGGTCCCATTTGGTGAACGTTGTATTTAATTTGGTTTAAATACTCAGTAGTTTCTTCTATGGTTGCGCCTTCGTCTCTCTTTATAGCCGCTAAAATAACTAATAAACCAAAAGCCTTAGAATATCTTAAAGAGTCAACGCAAATAACTTTGTTGTTTGTGTATTTTTGGTTAATATCATTTGCCGCGTTTACGCAGTTTTGGTAAGTAACCGATAGGGCAGAAGACATAGATATAGATAATACGTCTATACCTTGAGATAAATATTTTTCAAACGTATCATAAGTTTCGCCGTAAGTAGGGCTACCCGTTTTATATAAAACTTTTTTACCCTTCATAGAAGTGTAAAATTCTTCCGGTGTCATTTCGCCCCAGTCTAAATCACATCTAGATTCCCTTCCGTCTGGGTAATAAAACATACCGTGTATATAATCTTCTAAGCCATATTTTTCTCTTAAATCTTTGTCTAGGTCAGAAGAACTGTCGTAAATAATAGCAAATTTTTTCATATTAAACTCCTAAAACGTGTTTTAAAGTGTAGAATAAGCATAATTTTTGCCAAACTTTCACTAATATTTATTATACCACAAAAATATATAAATTTTCAATAATATTTGTCGACAAAATAATGCATTTTTTATTATTTTTTGTTATAATAAAAATATAGTAAATATTTTTAGCAAAAAAAACAATCACGAGGTTAGTATTTATGCCGGAAATCTTAAAAATAATTTTAATAGTATTAGGTAGTGTGGTTATTCTTTCATTAATTGGTGGAATTGTGTTTATGCTTATAAAAACAATACCAATTTCTAATATGGTTTATAAAAAACAACTAGTTCGTACTTCGGGCGAAGTATGGGGCAGAAATTGTTCCGCGCCAGAAAACGAAGAACAAGTTTCCATGTGGGAAGAAGGTTGTGCTTGGGCAGATAAAAATAAAGACCGTATTAAAGAAGTTCATATCGTCAGTTACGACGGGCTTAATTTATACGGCGAGTTTTTCGATTTTAATAGCGACAATACCGTTATTATTTTACCAGGTAGGTGCGAGTGCTTAAAATATTCTTATTTTTACGCTAAACCTTATCAAGATGCAGGTTACAACGTTTTATGTATAGATACTCGTTGCCATGGTTTAAGCGAGGGAACTCACTCTAGTATAGGTAAAAAAGAGAGCAAAGACGTTATTGCTTGGGCTAACTTTTTACAAAAAGAGTTTAATACAAAAAAGGTGTGTTTGCATTGTATATGCATAGGTTCTTCTAGCGGAATACTTGCTTTAACAAACAAAAATTGCCCTAGTATTATACAAGAAATTTGTGTAGAAGGTTGTTTTACTAACTTTAGAGAAAGTTTTAAAGAGCATATGATTTACGAAAAACGCCCTACTTTTCCTGTGCTAGACTTGGTTATGTTAAATATTTTCTTCCATACGGGCACAAACGTTTTACTAGATTCACCTATAAAAAAGGTTGGCAAAATCAAGGCAAAAACGTTGTTTTTACACACCGAACTAGATTTGTTTTCTAAGCCTGAAAAAGCCGTTAAATTATACGAAAAATGCGGTAGCGACAACAAAAAATTAGTATGGTTTAAAAAGGGAGGGCACTCTCATATCCGTATC
>JAGAUH010000243.1 GCA_017620875.1 Clostridia bacterium | reverse complement strand
TATCGTATGCAGGTACGGTTTGTCCGTTTGCATAAGTTATAGTATTTACGCCTGCTTTTCCGTTTTGTCCGTTTACTCGACCCGTCCATTGTATAAAAGGTCCGTAAGGAGTTTTGCTTGTTGCAAGGGTTAATTGCAATTTCATAGGAGTAGTTGGAGAATCTGCTTCTGGGTTAAATTTTGCGCTAAAGAACATTAAATACAAATCTAAATCTTTATCGTAAATAACTCCCGGTGCCCAATCGTACGCGTATTTTAACCAAGTGTTGTTTTTATAATTGTTAAACTCGGTTTCCGTCATAATACTAGACACTTCGGAATAATTCATATCCTTTGGTTGTTTAAAAGCATTATTAAGTTTTTCCCAACTAGTTAAATCTCTACTACGATAGCAGTTAAAATTTGTATGTCCCGTACCGTACATATAAAAATAACCGTCGTCTTCGCAGTAAACGCAAGCGGGATCGGCAGAAACGGTATTTAAGTCGTTTTGATAAAACAACTTGTCTACTTCTGCTTGTTGCGTGGAAGTTAACGTAGAAGAAGATGCGTCTATAACTTCTAAATCTTCTTCTATAATAGGTTCTTCTGCACTAGAAGAACTACTAACACTGCTAGAAGAAACTATTTGCATGGAACTACTAGATTCGCTAGAACTACTACTAGAAGTACTAGGAACGTTTAGCGAAGAACTAGGCGAAGTAGTTTCTACACACCCAACACACGCGGTTATCATAATAATAGCCAAAATTAAAGGGATTATTTTTTTCATTGTAACCTCTTAAAAATTTTATTTATAAATTTACAAAAATTATTTTCCTATAACGCAAATATCCGATACGGATAGCCCCGTAGGAACGTGCGGTTTATCGTTTTTAATTGCTTGACGCTTAAAATTAATTTTTATTTTCGTAACGCTCGGGATTTCGTTTTTAAATATAGCCGAAGAAGAACACCCTGGTATATATAGCGGTATATCGCTACCATCTGGTAAGTTATTGTAATAATATTTATCCCAATTAAAACTAACCGCGCCCGTTGTACCTAAGTATTTACCGTTATTTTTAGTATACTCTACTTGGATATATCTAATACTATCAAAGGCGGTTTCTACAAAGTAACTATTAAACGCCATAACCCCTTTTAAAGTTATTGGAGTGTTAAAAGTTAGTTCTACTTCTAAGGTGTCTCTATTTGCGTCAAACTCGTAAAGCCCTTCTCTTACTTTCATTTGAATAGCGCCGTCGGTTAAATACTTTAGTTGCGCGTTTGCCTTTTGTTGACTAACCGCTACCGTGGCTAAACTTGCTAGGTTACTATACCCCGTAAACAAACTAGGTCTTAACCTATAATCGTAACTAGGTCCACCACTACTCATAACTAAAATATTATCTTCGTTTTCTACCCAAGAAATTTTATCTATACCAATTACCCTACGACTTTTCCAATTTTCACTTGCGTAATTTATTGGATTTTTGTGCATATGGTAAATAATAAATAACTCGTTGCCAACTTTTGTTAAAACGTGATGTCCCGTGCCGGCCCTGTGTATCCACTCTAAATCGGTACCAATTACGTTTCCGCCCTTTTGGTCGCTAACTTTTGTATAAGGTCCAAGCGGATTTTTTGACCACGCTTGATTAACTTTATAAGTCCTTTCCGTAGTAGCGTTGCAACTATAAGTTAAATAATATAAATCGTTTTGCTCGTTGTATACAACGTATTGCCCTTCGTTATACTTGCCTTCTTGAGAGTAAGGATCTTTAGAAGTATCCGAAACTTTTGTATAGTTTGGTCTTGTAAGCAAAGTTAAGGTAGAATAGTCTGGCGTAAACCAGTCTATCATTTTTATACCCATAGAACAACTTTCCGAATAGTACTTTCCACTATACTCGTTTAAATCGTGATGCTCGGTTATGTCTCTTGTAAAAAATAAATATTTATCCCCCGTAACGGGATCTACAAAAGGCTCGGCATCTATAACTTGCATATACCCTTCGTATGGGTAATTGCCGTTTATATCCTTTAGTTTTTCAAAATCTAAAAACCTATCTTGATAACCTAGTTCGTATGCGGGAACGGTTTGTCCGTTGGCGTAAGTTATATTTTCAACCCCACTCTTTCCGTTTTGTCCGTTTACTTTGCCCGTCCATTGTATAAAAGGTCCGTTTGGCGTTTTGCTTGTTGCAAGTGATATTTGATAAGAAATGAGAGTTTCTTTAGTAACGGTTTCTTCCGTGGTGTACATAGCGCTAAAATACATTAAGTACAAGTCTAAATCTTTATCGTAAATAACGCCCGGTGCCCAAGTGTAACCGTATTTTACCCATGTGTTTGCTTGATAAGTATCAAATTCTTCTTGAGATAAAACGCTTTCTACTTGAGAATAAGTTAGGTTTTTTGCTTGAGTGAAAGCATTGTCTAACTTTTCCCAACTGGTTAAATTGGTACTTTTATAACAATTGAAATTTTGACCGCCGTCCCCCGTACCGTAAAGATAAAAATAACCGTCGTCTTTACAGTATACGCAAGCGGGATCCGCAGACACCATTGTTAAATCGTTTTGATAAAAAAGTTTATCTACTTCTTGTTGCTCTAAAGAAGTTAGCGTATCTAAAGAAATATCGATATAATCTAAATTTTCTTGAATTACGCTCTCTTGAAAAGAAGAACTACTAGAAACGCCACTTTGACTAGTATTGCTACTAGAAGTATTTGTAGAAGTATTATTTTGATTATTTTTGCAACCAAAACAAGCAAATAT
>JAGAUH010000242.1 GCA_017620875.1 Clostridia bacterium | reverse complement strand
TAGTTCATAACTCGATTCTCCTTTTGTTTTTAGAAATGGTAGTAATGTTTACCCTTTTACAGTTTTCCGGTAACACGCTTGCAATATTTTCCGACCACTCTATAACGCAAATTCCGTTTGCATAAAAATAATCGGTTAAACCTAAACCTTCGGCATCTTCTCCACTAGTTAGCCTATAACAATCAAAGTGGAACAATTTTCCGTTATAATCGTTCATATAAGCGTAAGTTGGGCTAGTAATACTATCGGTTATACCAAGCCCTAAAGCAATACCCTTTGTAAAGGTCGTTTTGCCTGCGCCCAAATCTCCACCTAGTAAAACCACGTCGTTAGGACGTAGGGTTTTAGCATATTCTTTTGCAATAGCAATAGTTTGCTCTGCACTAGTAGAAATAACGCCTTGCTCTACTTTTGAGCCAAAATATATTTTATTTAGCACTTTGCTAGTTGGTTTATACACTAAAAACGTGAGTACCCCCACAAGTAGCACCCTTAAAAAGTTGAAAGGGATACAAGCACAAAAAATATAATAAGTGTAAAAATTATTCTCGTTTATTTTAGTATAAAGACTTTTGCACATATTTACTATTATGCTAAAATTGCCATTTACGTAAAATTTAGTGTAAACTTTTATTAGAAATAGCCTATTTACAAGGCAAGCAATAAAAACTGAACAAAGTCCCCCAACAATTATACCAATCAATGCACCTTTTAAACTTTTTTTGTGTTTATATATTACGCTAGAAGGCAAAACAAACGCCACACCATTTATAAAATTGGCAATTTCGCCAACACCTGCGGTGTCTGTACCATCAATAAACTCTAAAACAAATTTACAAACGCATACTACCGCGCCCGCAAGTGGACCCATGCTAAAACCCGCAATTAAAGCGGGTAAATCCGACACGTGTATTTTTAAAAATGCAGGAAATATTGGCAGTGGTATTTGTATTAAATAAAGCACTGCACACATTGCCGAAAACACGGCGACAAAAGCAATCCATTTGCCATTAAAACTAAACTTTTTTTCCAAGATAACTCCTTCACTTTGGAAAAAGACAACCTATTTGGTTGTAGAAAAAATCTTTTCTCATCCAGACTATAACTGTCGGTTAAGGAATTACACCTTATCAAAGCAAAACGCTCTCGCAGACTGTACTGCCGGTGGAGACTTGCACTCCGCCCCAAAGAATTTTTATTTATTTTTAGGCTTTGTTTCAATTAATGGTTGAAACGTAGCCTTTTTTAAATACTAAAAGTATTTACCTTTTTATTATATGAAAATTTTACCCGTTTTGTAAAGTCTTTTAATAAAAAAATACCCAAAAGTTAAACTTTTGGGTAAAAACTATATAGTAATTTTAGATAAAGTTTCTTCTAACAGAGCCGTTGCCTTTTCGCAAACAACGTAATCGAAAGAAGAAATTGTCGTTTGTAAAATTTCTATATCCGGTATATCGTTTAACGCAACGAATTTTATACCGTAATTATTTTTTGCCGTTTTATACGCTTTAATTATTCTTTCTTCGTAATTTTCTTTTTTAAATCCCGTAGAAGTGTATACTTTATCTATTTTGTACCCTACTACTTTTTTAGCAAATTCGCCAAGTTCCGCATCGTTTAACTTGCAACCTTCCACCATGACGGAAACTTGCTTTTTCTTGCCTAGTTTAGATAAAATTTTTAATATTTTATCGGATATTTTACACTTGTTAAATTTTATATCTGACAAAGGTAAAACAACTATTATTTCGTCTACGCCACTTTTTGCCCAAGCCTTAATTTCGCTAGTAGTAGCACTAATGGTGTTTTCCCCTAGCGGATAGTTTATTACAACGCCAACGGTACTACTATAACTTAGTTTTTGTTTGGCAAGCCCCGCAATATAACTAGGCAACGCAATAATAGAATTATACCCGTTTTTATTGCATTCTTCTAAAGATTTAACAATGGTATCTTTATTTAACCCAGGTTGCAAAATAGGTAATATTACCTTTTTTTTAACGCTTGCAATAAGCCCAAGCATATAATCTTTTTTTGCTTGCTCCTCGGTTTTACCAATAAGCGTTTCTAATTTTACTTCTGACATAATTACCCCTTTGATATTTTTTTACAAAATTAAATAAAAACAATTAAAATGTTTTAAAAAATATAAGTTAAAATTATTTTATGAAAGGATTTTTAATTTTTGTTATTTTATCTTGTTTGTTAATAACCGTTGCCTATATTATAAAAAGTTATAATAAACCAAAGCCAAAACCAAAAAAACCAAAAGACGACCTAGATATACCTATAAAAGATATAATTTATAAACCTAATAAAAATCGTTAAACTTCTTCTATATTGTCGCCGTCTACCCAAAGCCTTTCTATGCGATAAAACTCTCTACTTTCGCTATTAAACACGTGGCAAATAACACCGCCAAAGTCTAAAACCGCCCATCTACCTTCGTTTACGCCTTCTTTTCTTAAAACGACGCCACCTGCTTTTTCCACTTGTTCTTCTGCATTTTCGCAAATGGCTTTTACTTGGCTACCGCTTTGCGCGTCGCAAATCACAAAATAATCGGCAAGTATGGTTTTTTGGCTAACGTTTATTTTTACTACTTCTTTTGCCTTTTTATCTTTTACCGCTTTTATTACTATTTCTAATATTTCTTCGCTAGTCATAATTCTCCTTTTACGTAATAGTTATACGCTTGTATCGTTAAATAATATTTATCTTCTGATAAAGATTCTAATAAGTCTTTTACAGACTCTTTAAACCCCAAATTAAAATCTTGCTCGGTTAAAGCCCTTAACCTTTCTACCCCGTTAAAAGTTCTTCCGCTCTCTATTATATCCGCCATAAATACAACCTTTTCTAAAAGCGACATATCTTTTCTGCCCGTGGTGTGATATTTTATAGCAACCAAAATTTGTTCGTCTATAACACCTAACTGCTCTCTTGCGATATATTCGCCCAAAAATTGATGAACTACGTTTTTTGGCATTTCTTGATAAGCAAAACCCTTATAATCTTTATAGTTTAAGTATTTGGCGTTATCATGTAGTAAACACGCAATTTCCACTTGCCTACTATCTAATTTTAACCTTTTTGCAAGACCTAAACCCGCAATAATAACACCTGCGGTATGCCTTCTTCTTTTTTCGGGTAAAACTTGGTTTATATAATAATAAAACCTATCCCCTAAATACAAGTTTTTTTGCTTTATATACTCTACTACTTTACTATCGGCTAAATCGTCAATAGGTAAGTTTAGCATATTTTTTACCCTTATTTCGGTAGAAGAAATGCTAGTAGAATTATATTCTTGCACTAAAACTTTTTTATTATAAGTGTTTTCAAAATTTAAAATTGCTCGCTTAGTTTTTTCTTTATCGTCTCTATTAAACAAAATAATAGTAGCGTTTTGGGCGATATATTCTGGATTTTTCCAACTAGAAAAAATATCTAGCATATCCGTGCCCATAGCAAAACATATTTGAAAAGAAGGATAAATCTCTTTAAAGTGCTTTATAGTTTCCCAAGAATAAACAACCCTTTTTAACTCTATTTCAAAAAGCGAAATCTCAACTTTTTGCATATCTTTTAGGGCAAGGTTTAGCATTTCTACCTTGTGTTTATAAAATGTACCGCTAGCCTTTTTGTGCGGTGGCTTATAGGTAGGCACTACTATAACCTTTTCTACGTCGGGTATAAGCGCAAGCGCTTTTATTACGTTTATATGTTCTTTGGTAATAGGGTCGAAACTGCCACCAAAAATTACTATTTTATTCATAATAAAATAATATCATAATTAATAGTTTTTTTCAAGTTTAATTTAATAAAAAATTGGCAATAATTACCAAGGGGTGAAATATGAAAGTTTATATAGATAGTTTTATTTGTAGTGTCGTTAGTTTTATGATATTTTTAGCAACCTTTAATTATTTTAAAGTTAAATATCCGTATCATATAGTTTATTCTTTTATGCTAGCAAGCATTGCATTTATTTTGTTTTTTATATTTAAAAATAAAAGCCATAAAAAACTTAGTTTAACTCAAAAAGAAAATAAAGAACTAAAAAACTTTACCGATTATTTAATTGTAAAAAACCACCAAGAATTACTTACCGAATTTAGTTTTTACTTGCAAAAAGCAGGCTATATGCCCAAAAAACGCAAAAATGCGCTTTTATTAGAGCAACAAAAAACCATAGTTTACTTACTTTTTAATATAGATAGTATAACCAAAAACGAAATTATTTCGGTTTTAAAACAAACCCCAACGGGATATAAAACGGCAATTATTTCTACCGCTTTACAAGAAGAAAGTAAAACGCTTTGCAAAATTTTACAAGATAAAATAACGCTAGTTTCGGTAGACTCCGTTTATAAATTTTTAAAAGAAAACCAAATGCTACCTACCGTTTCTTTTACGCTAACACCTAAAAAGGTAAAACTAAAAATTTTGCTTAAAGAGTGCTTTAACAAAAAGCGTTGTACCCACTTTTTTTACGTAGGAACTATTATGCTAGTATTTAGTTTGTTCGTTTTTTATCCAAAATATTATCTTATTATGGGAACTTTATTTTGCACCTACGGACTAATATGCCTTTTTTATGGCAAAAAAACCACTTAAAAAACTCACCGACTGGTGAGTTTATATTTTTTATTTAATTTGTTTTTTGCACCAAGTGTGTTTTTTACAATTGGGACATTTTAAAAATCTTGTTGTTCCATTATGCATTGC
>JAGAUH010000241.1 GCA_017620875.1 Clostridia bacterium | reverse complement strand
TCTCATCTTTTTCATAAAACACCTCTCAGTATTTTTATATTGCTTAGGTATATACCCACTAGCAAAAAATAAAAGTTACCAATTTTTATATTCGATAGTAGGCACTCCGTTATGGAACCAAATTCTTGCAAATAAAGCAACCCTTTGCTTGTTATAAGCAACGTTTTCTAAATCTACGTAAGTATGGAAAGTATACCATTTTTTACCCGATAAATCCGTAAACATCATTCCGTGTCCCGTACCGACAGTTTTGCCTGGATCTTGCGTAACTATTGGGTTACCCGCATACTTTTTATAAGTACCTAAAGGACTAGTTGCAATTGCCAAGCCCACTCCGTAATTAGTTCCACCATAGTTGTTTGCCGAATAAGTTAAATAGTATTTACCATTTTCTTTAAACACGAAAGGACCTTCGTTCCAGAACCAAGTTCCGCCATCTGCAAATTCCCAAGGCTGATCTGGCGTAGAAATTTGTACCGGAGTTCCAACAATTTTAGTCCAAGTGCTATCTAGCGCAACACCCCAAGTTTGGCTTACGTTACAACCTTGTCCGTTATAATAGTTTTCGATATAGTTATGAGAACAATCTTTAGAGTAGAACATATACGCTTTTCCATCCGTATCTAAAAAGCAAGAAGCATCTATACTAGCCACGTTGTTTTCGGTAGGATAAATCATAGGAGTTCCACCATTTGCATCTATAAACGGTCCTAACGGACTATCGCTTGTAGCAACGCCGGATTTAGGAACTTTTACGTCCCCAAAATATTTACCACCCGAATAGAACATCACGTATTTTTTAGTGGTTGGATTATATTTTACTTCTGCCGCCCATAAATCCGTTGTACCAACTGCCTTAGACCAATTTACGTGGAAACAATATCCACTATTTTGCTCTGTTTTCGGCGTTATTCCTTCTGCGGTAAAGTCCGCCGCTTTAGGTAGTCGCCAGTTGGTCATATCTTCTGATATATATACTTTAAATCCTTGATTTACCGAGCCGTTTGTTCCGTACATATAATATTTATTGTTTGCAACTAACACAAACGGATCTGCGCAAGTCATTGTCGTTTTTATAACTTTTTCGGTTGGGGTTGTTTCTCTTGCAATATTAAGCCCCGTTGTCGTTACGGTTTTATTGCCCCAATTCATACCGCACCACCAACTCATATCGTCGTTAATAAAGTTAAGTTGCGCTGGATCGTTACTCTTAAACGCAAAAGACATACTAATAGAAGTAGAACTATTTGTTCCGCCCCATACCGAATAAGGTATTTTTGCCTCTACCGTAATTATATAATCTTGAGTCTTACCTTCTCTATACTGAGTAAAAGATAAATCCGTTATATGTTGTTTTACCCCTGCGGCGTTAGCATAAATTTGTCCTGCCGAAGTGTGCATTTCTATGTTAGTGCTTTCCCACCAATTCGTCGATTCCGTTATATAGTTAGAAGTCCTTGCCCTATACGTTACGTAAACCGCATCCGAACCCTTAAATGCACTTGCAAAATAGTATTTTCTACTATCGTGCGTTGCCATACCGTATTGAGTAACGATATTTTCTCCCCAATCGTTAATATTTCCATCTACTGTTGCGCTCGTCGGATTAGAATTTGTTATTCCGTAATACGCCCTAGTATTTTTTAACACGTTGCTACCAACGCCGTATTTTGCATTTTTTGCCTCAAAGCCCATATTGTAAGACAAAATACCTAGCGTTGCAGTATCGTTCATATTAGGCGCCCAAACGGAAAACGCATATTTTTCGTTAGCAAAAAACCTATAAAGACCTTCTACTCTCATAACGCCTAGTTTTATATAAGTCGTACTACTAGAATAGTTTTTATTAAAGTTAAATTTATAACCTTCTCTATCCGCCCAACAAAGTTCGCTACTAGCGCCTATATTGCCATAACCCGGGGTACAAATAACCCAAGTGTTATTGCCAAATCCACCGTTGTTCCACCCCTTTGCCAAAGCGTCTATATAAAAATATAATATTTCGTTATTACATTGTATTGCAATACCTGCTTTTGTATAATCGTCGTTATTGTATAACTTAGCAGAAGAAAACGCTATTTCTATTTCGAAATAAAAATCGCCTTTTAATTGAGAATATACGTAAGGGTATCTATCTTGACTACAACTTATGCTATTTCCACTATAAGAAACACTACCCGATACCGTTGCGCCTGCATTATCGTTTAATTTACCTGCAAAGTTATAATTACTTAATCCGCCAATACCCTTTGTAAAAGTACCCGTTATAGTAGTTGTTCCTACTACCGTGTAAGAAGTGGTCGTTTGTGCTGTTCCGTTTACTTTATAACTACTAAATACATAACCTGCGCTCGCACTATTTCCTAAGGTGATAGAAGTTCCGTATGCCACGCTTCTACTTGCGGTGGTGCTATTATTTACTTTTATGCTACCACCCGTTGGTTG
>JAGAUH010000240.1 GCA_017620875.1 Clostridia bacterium | reverse complement strand
AGTACGCATCGCCTTAGCAATTTTGCCTTGTCTACCAATAACCTTACCCATATCGCCTTCTTCTAAAAGGATAGTAACGTTTACTTCTTTTTCCTTTTCTTCTACGATATATTCTGCAAGGTCAGGCTTGTCAGCAAAAGAGCCAACGATAAATTTAATCATGTCTAACATAGTTTATTAACCTTTTTTCTTTTTAGGATTTGTTTTGCTAGGAGATAGTTTAGCAGGTTTTTCGATAATGCCGGCATTTAAAAGTAATGCTCTAACAGTTTCGGTTGGTTGTACACCTTTAGCAAGCCATGCTTTAGCCTTGTCTGCATCGATTACAACTTCTGCAGGGTTAGTAGTTGGGTTATAGTGTCCAACTTTTTCAATGTAAGCGCCATCTCTAGCTTTTCTTCCATCAACGACTACGATACGGTAGAAAGGACTTTTTTTGTCGCCCATTCTTGTCAATCTCATTTTTACCATTTTGTTTTTCCTCCAAAATTTTATATATATTTTTTATTTTTTTATCAATTTGTTTTTTATAAGGTTTTTAAATTTTTATAAAGATTTTAAACTTTCTAATTGCAAGCAATTATAAATAATTCATTAAAAGTTTAACTTAAATAAAGATAGTTTAAACTTTCTAGAAACGAGCAGTACAATGTTCGCAATATTTTTTAAGATTTGGTAGACATTGTTGATTGATTATTCTTCCACCACACTTAAATAATGCTGGATAAAATTTGGATAGTTACCAAATCAACTTAAATAAGGAAAGTTTTTAACTTCTAGTTGCAAGTAATACGAGGCGTGCGAGGCTTTACAAGAGCGCGTACGTCTGTACGTAACCGTAGTAAAACGTAGCACAACAAAGTAGTACGACGCAAATAGGAGTTAAAAAGGGAATTTGAAACGCCCATTCTTCATTTGCTTCATCATCTGCTTAGATTGTTCGAACTGCTTTAATAGTTGATTAACTTCTTGTATGGTTGTACCACTACCTTTTACAATTCTCATTTTTCTAGAATAGTTTAGTATTTGTGGGTTTTCCCTTTCTTTTTTAGTCATAGAAAGGATAATTGCTTTTGTCTTTTCTATGCGGTCTTCGTTAATATCTTTTTCGGATATTTTCATTTTACCGGTCATTTGAGTAGGCATCATGCCAAGTAGCGCGCCTGCTCCGCCCATTTTTTTAACGGTTTCAAACTGCTCTAAAAAGTCGGTTAAGGTAAAAGCGTTTTCCTTCATTTTTTTGTTGAGTTTTTTCATTTGTTCTTCGGAAACGCTCTCTTGCGCTTTTTCTATTAAGGTTAAAACGTCGCCCATACCAAGTATTCTGTTTGCCATACGGTCGGGATAAAACGGCTCTAAATCGCCAAGTTTTTCACCAACGGAAGCAAACTTTATAGGCTTACCGGTTATTGCCTTAACGGATAAACATGCGCCGCCCCTAGTATCACCGTCTAGTTTAGATAAAACAACACCGGAAATTTCTAACCTTTCGTTAAAGGTTTTTGCAACTTCTACCGCAACTTGACCAATCATTGCGTCTATCGTAAGCAAAATTTCGTGCGGGTGCACTTTAGAAACGATATTTTCTAACTCTTTCATAAGTTCTTCGTCTATTTGCAGTCTACCGGCGGTATCTATAATAACGGTATCATAACCAAATTGCTTAGCGTGTTCTACACCTTTTACGGCAATGTCAACGGGATTTTTTTGCCCCATTTCAAACACTTCGCAACCGGCGTTTTTACCAACTACTTTTAACTGATTTATTGCGGCAGGCCTGTAAATATCGCACGCAACTAGTAGCGGTTTTTTACCTTTATTTTTTAAATTTAAGCCAAGTTTTCCGCAAAGGGTTGTTTTACCCGCACCTTGCAAACCACACATCATAATAATAGT
>JAGAUH010000239.1 GCA_017620875.1 Clostridia bacterium | reverse complement strand
TTTTATAAACGCGTTTAAGCAAGATTTAGAAAATGGTTACGATATTTTATATATAGGTTTTTCTAGCGGATTAAGCGCAACTTTTAGTTGTAGCCAAAACGCAGCAAAAACTTTAAGCGAAAGTTACCCTGAAAGAAAAATTTTAGTAATAGATAGCCTATGCGCTAGCCTAGGACTAGGTTTGTTAGTGGTAGATGCTTGTAAAAAAATGCAAGAAGGCGTTGATATAGAAACTTTATACGCTTACGTAGAATCGCAAAAACTAAGGGTGTGTCACCTATTTACCGTAGACACCTTAGAATATTTATACCGCGGTGGTAGGGTTTCTGCTAGCAAATATTTCGTAGCAAAACTAGTAAACATAAAACCCACTATGCACGTAGACGATAACGGAAAACTAGTTGCTTACGGCAAGGTTATGGGTAGAAAAAAGAGCATTAATTCTTTAATTAGCAAAATGCAAGAAACCATAGAAAACCCTAGTGAACAAACCATATTTATATCTCATGGGGACTGCCTAGAAGATGCCCTATATGCTCAAGAACAAATAAAAACCAAACTAAATATTAATAGTTTCGTTATTAACTACGTAGATAGCGTTATTGGTAGCCACTCTGGTCCGGGAACTTTAGCAATATTCTATTTTGCTAAAAATAGAAATTTATAATACTAAAAACACTCTATCCTTTTATTATTTTTTCACCCTACGGTTACACCGCCCAAAAGTTTGGGCGGTGTAATTTTTATAGAAAATACTAAAATGCTATTTACATTTTTTTAAAATGATATATAATTTAAAGTATAATAAATTATATTTTATAGGTGCAACGTGAAAAAACTTTTTAGTGTAGAAAATTTAGGCAGTTACGACGTAGTTATTTGTGGTGGTGGCGCTAGCGGTATTGCCGCAGCCTACTCCGCCTACGAGCAAGGGGCAAAAGTTTTAATTATAGAAAAAGCAGGAATAATTGGCGGAAACCTTACTATTGGACATATTGGACCTATGATGGGCGAATACGAAAAAAACACTTTTGCCGATAGACTTACAAAACTACTAGCAGAAGATAAATTTTTGTCCGTTTACGATTTCGAAAAGGCTAAAATTAAACTAACCGAACTACTAGACAAAGAAAATATTACTATATTTTTAAATTCTTCCGTTACGGAAGTTATTAAAAAAGGTAAAAAGATTAAACAAGTAATTTTTTCTACCCAAAACGGACTAAAAAGTGTTAGCGGTAAAATATTTATAGATGCTACGGGGGACGGAGTTTTATCGTATCTTGCAAAAGAAAAAATTATGTACGGCAGAGAAGACGGCTTAGTGCAACCTTTATCTATTATGTTTACCATTTGTGGCGTAGACGAAAAGCAAAACCTTATTTGTATGCACGAAGAAATGGATACTCCACTTAAAAAAGGCAACTACCTGCAACTTTGTAAAGACGCTTGCGCTAGTGGGGAACTACCTAAAACCGTAAATATAGTAAGGCTTTACGCTGGGCTAAACAAAGGCGAAAGACTAGTAAACGCAACCCAAGAAAACGGGCTTAACCCACTATCATTAACCGATTATACAAAGGCTCAAGTAGAATTAAGAAAACAAATTTTACAAGTATTTAATTTTCTAAAAAACAATATAGAAGGCTTTGAAAATATTAAAATAAAAGATAGTTCTGATATAGTAGGCGTTAGAGAAAGCCGTAGAGTTAAGGGCGAATATTTAATAACGAGCCAAGAACTTATGGCAGGCAAAAAGCATAAAGACGTAATAGTTCACAACGCTAGTTTTGCTTTAGATATACATAACCCCGACGGCGCAGGTCAAGCCGAATCGGAAGGATTACCACCCCAACCGCCAAAATACGATATCCCTTATAGAGCCACCCTACCTTTAAAGACTGACAACCTACTTTTAAGTGGTAGAATAATTAGCGGAACGCATAGAGCACACGCTAGTTATAGGGTTATGAATATTGCCACTTGCATTGGCGAGGCAGTTGGTATTTCGGCAGGGCTTTGCATAAAAGAAAATACGCTACCTAAACAACTAAAAGTAGAAAAAATACAAAAAGTATTATTAGATAAAAATATAAACTTATTTAACTAATTTAAACGGCGGTAAAACGCCGTTTTTACTTTTTTATATGGTATAATATAATTGCTAACCCTTTACGCTTGGATATGGCAAAACGTATGGAAAATTTTTACGCAAGACTATCTAAAGAAATTGCTTACGCTAAAAGTAAAATCCGTTTGCCTAAGTAAAAGTATGGATAAAGAATTTTTTTTGATATTGCAAAAGTTTAGCATAGATACCATTATTTTTGGTATAGTAATTTGTATAATTTGCTTTTTTATAAACAAGTACGGCAATAAACAACTAAAAAAATTTAGTTTATATTACCCATACATTTTAGGCATAATATTTTACGCGGTTTATTTGCTAATAGTAGATAAACAAACGATAGAAAAATCTTTTTCTTTAGGAGCAACTAGTGGCGCGGTAGCAACAATTATGCTATCGTTTATTAAAACCCAAAACGGCAAAACTACCCTTGCCGACGAAGTGTTAAAAGGCATAATTTCCGAAAAAGATTTGCCTATTGTAAAAGAAAAAATTTTATCTAGTACCACTCAAGAAGAAATAGCAGACATTATTTCTAACTACGCAATTTTTTCTATGAGTTATGACCAATGCAAAATTTTTGCGGAAATATTAGATTATTATAAAAAAACTTAGTTTTTTAGGCGGATTTTATCCGCCGTTTTTTATTGACAAATTATATTTAATTTTGTATACTTTTTTTAT
>JAGAUH010000238.1 GCA_017620875.1 Clostridia bacterium | reverse complement strand
GACTTAAAGCACGCAAGGGGTGTAGATGATAACTGGGCTGCCCAAAACGACTGGAGAGAGTGGGAACTTATTAGTGGTAAAACCGGTTATTTAGATAGTATGATAACTAACGGATCTGCCGCTACGGGAACGAAAACGTTTTCTAGTAGTTTTATAAACGGACAAACTTTTGGTTTCGAACTATTAAAACAAGCGGGCATACCTTATACAATGATACTTGGTAACCACGACTACGATAATTTTTATATGGCACAAGGCACTGGTAGAACGGCAACCTATTATAACTATTATTTCTCTAGTGCAAGTTACAACGAAAAATTTGCAACTAACGTAGTTGCTAAATATAACAGAAACCATAGTGATTTTGCACAAAATAACGACACTATGATGAACGTTATTTACGAGATAGATGCAACACCAAAAGGTTCTTCTACACCTGTAAAATACTTAGTAGTAGCGTTAGAGTTTGGACCAACCAACGATATGATTGCTTGGGCAAACGAAATTGTTTCTCAACCAAAATATTCTGGACACAGAGTTATAGTAAATACCCACGCTATGATGTATAGCGACGGCGAGTTTATGAGTGATAATTCTAGTTGGCGTCCTTGCGATTACGGTTATAGTAAAGATGCAAACGTTTTAGAAGTTAATAACGGTATAGACGTTTACAACAAACTAATAAAGGGCAACGACAATATGTTTATGTCTAGTGGTGGACACATATCGCAAGAAACCTTTATGAACAGAACTGATTTTGGTACTTTTAGTAACCAAGTTTATAGTATGCTTATAGACTGGCAAGACACCTTTAACAATAGGGGCGATAGTTTATTACTAGTTGCAAAAGTAAACGAAAATACTAAAAAGATTACTTTTAAAGTATACAACCCTGTATTAGATGAGTTCTATTGTGTGGAAAACCAAAATATGGAATGGGATTTCTCGGATAGTTTAGCAAGAGAAGTTAAAAAGGATAGCGACATAAACTATTCTAAAAACAATGCAAAGGTTGGCGAAAAAGTTGAATTTACTTTAAACGCTCAAGCAGGTTATGTATACGCAATGCCAAAGGTTGTAGATTCTTTTGGAAATAGCGTTACCGTTACTAAAGAAGGTGGCAACTATTACTTTACTATGCCTACTTCAAAGGTAAGTATTAGCGTAGACGAAATAGACGTTTCTACAATATCGTTCCCAACGAGCATTGAAATAGATTTTGGCTCTAGCGTAGACGTTTCTAGTTATCTAAATAATGCGTATACTTATACTTATAGCATAAACGGAACTAGTATAACAAATAGTGGTAGCATTATAACGGCGGTTTCTAAAGGAACTTCTACCTTAACCGTTAGTATAGACGGCTATGGCGAAGTTGCTACTTGCGAGTTTACTACTAACGAAATTGTTTTAGACGTGCCTAGTAGCGTTACTTTAGAGTACGACGGAACTTATGATATAAAGCAATATTTACCAAATACTTACACTTATACTTATAGCGTACAAGGTGAAAGCGTTTCCGTTAGTCAAGGCGTTATTAGTGCAATATCTACGGGTGTTTCTACTTTAACTATTAGCATAAACGGCTATGGAGAAGTTGCTACTTGTACTATAACTGTTAAAGAACAACCTATACCACCTGCAAGTTCTTCTAGTAGTTCTAGCAGTATAAGTTCTTCTAGTTCTAGTAGCGAGCCAAGTTCTCAAGAAACTATTTCTAGTAGTTCTAAAGAGCAAAGTAGTAGTTCTAAAATAGAGTCTTCTAGCAGTCAAAGTGTGGCTATAAGTTCTTCTAGCGCTATTACAAGCGGTGGAAACCAAGGCGGACAAGGTAGTGCAACAGCAGAGCCTAGTAGGGGCGGTTGTATGGCTAACTTTGGTGGCGGATATACTTTAATATTAATACTAGTTGCAGTGGTTGCTTGCGTAGTAATATTTAAAAAGAAAGCATAATAATTTTCTAAAACAATTAAAGGCTTTGCAGTTTGCAAAGCCTTTTTCGTTAGTTTAGAAAAAATTTATTAAGTTGTTATATAATTAGTTTGTTGGATATTCGGTGCAAGGGTTGTTAGATAGTGCGTTTAAATATTTTTTAGAAAACTCTTTTGCTCCAAGTAAGTTTTGGTCGGAATAGTTTCCGCATTCTACTTGAGTTGCACCAAAAATTTCGCCGTTAAAGTTTATTACGAAACTAAGCATATCTTTTACTAACGGTAAAATATCTTTTGGGGTAACTAAACCTGCTAAAATAAGGTAAAAACCCGTTCTGCAACCCATTGGCCCAAAATACACAACGCTATTTTTTATATTGCTATTTCTAAAAAAAGTAGCGCCTAAATGTTCTAGGGTGTGTATAGAACCCGTATCCATAACGGGCTCTATGTTAGGCGCGGTAAAACGCATATCAAAGGTCGTTATATCCGTGCCAAAATTGTCTATTCTGCTAACGTATAGCCCACTTTTTAACTTTAAATGATTAACTGTAAAACTCTTTATTTTTTCCATAAGGGTATTATAACACTATTGATAAAAAAATAAAAGCGATTTAACGTAAAATAAACTTGTTAATTTGTTTAAAATATGGTAACATATTTATATAATTTTACGAAATTGGGGACAAGGTATGAATTTTTTATTTTCTATCAATCACGAATATGTTAGGCATTTTAAGGCAATGATGCGTTCTTTATGCGAGCATAATCCTTGCCAAAAAAGGATGTTTATTATGAACTCTAACCTAACTAAAGAAGATAAAGAGAATATTTTAGCCGAGTTTAATAGCGGTTGCGATATTACTTTTATGGATTTAACCGAAGAATATTTTAAAGGTTTTCCTAAGGTTAAAAGATACCCTTATACCATTTATTTTAGGATACTTGCCCCATTACTTTTACCAAAAGATATAGATAGAATTATTTATTTAGACGCAGACTTAATAGTGCACGGCGATTTAACGGAGTTTTACAATACCGATTTTGAGGGCAACGCTTTTTATGCTTGCACGCAAATTAGGGGATTTTTAACTTGGTTTAATAGGGTTAGGCTTTGCGTAAAAAGGGGATATATCTATATGAATACCGGCGTTATGCTTATGAATATAGAGTATTTAAGAGAGCATATAGATTCTGATGCTATACAACGCTTTACTTTAAAAAACAAGTGGAAATTAACCCTATACGACCAAGACGTTTTATGCAAGTTTTTCGGCAATAAAATTAAACTAGCAGACAGAAATAAATATAACCTTGCCGACAGACACATAACCGTACAAAATATGTTTAGAAAAAAGAAAGACAAGATAGATTTAGAGTGGGTAGAAAAAAATAACGTTATAGTCCACTACCTTGGTATGAACAAGCCTTGGAAGAAAAATTATAAAGGAATATTAAAAGGATTTTATCAACGATATGAAGAGAAATAAGTTGTTTAAAAACTTTAGAAAAATGGTAAACTCCAACCGTATGATTACTGTACTAATACTTCTATTAGTACAGTTATTGTATTTTGGGTTTGTTTGCTTTTCTATATATAAAGAGTGGTATTATGCAACTATCGTAACCTTTATAGTGCAAGTGGTGGTTGCTTTAACCATAATTTCTACCGAGCGAAATTCTGCCTATAAAATAGGTTGGATATTGCTTGTTTTTGCCTTGCCACTTTTTGGTTGCGTGTTTTATTTGGTGTACGGTTTAAATATTTCTAACAAAAAACTTCGCAAAAAAATAAGAATTGCTAAACAAGAAAATACCCCTTCTAACACTAGTGCGGATACTTTTAATAAACTTGCCGAAGAACTACCTAGCCAACTATCTTTTTGCGAGTATTTATCAAAGCAAGGCTATCCTGCCTATCAAAACACTTCGGTAAAATTTTTCCCTAACGGGCAAGAGTTTTTTGCCGACGTAATACAAAATTTAAAAACCGCTAAAAAGCAAATTTTTATAGAAATGTTTATTATAGAAGAAGGTGAAATTTGGGATGAAATGCTTTCTATAATAAAACAAAGGGCAGAGCAAGGCGTTATTGTAAATATCATTTACGACGACATGGGTAGCATTGCAAAAGTAAGAAAAAGATACTATAAAAAACTATCTCAAATAGACAACGTAGAGTGCGTAAAATTTAACGACGTTAAGCCGTTTTTGTTTAATAGTATAAACAATAGAGACCACCGTAAAATAATAATTATAGACGATATTGCCTACACGGGCGGTATAAATATCGCCGACGAATATGCAAATAAAGTAGTTAGGTTTGGACATTGGTTAGACCACGGAGTTAGACTTTGTGGAGAAGGTGCAAATGGTGTAATTAGTATGTTTATGGACATATGGAACGCTTTTAGCCCTAATAAAGTGCAAAAAGATAGCCTAATTGCTAAGCCAAGTTTATCCGACGGAATAGTACAACCTTTTGGTACTAACCCCTTTAATAAAACCGATATTGCATACAACGTTTTTTTAGATGCAATAAATAGGGCAAACAAATATATCTATATTTCTACGCCGTATTTTATACCCGATGACACTTTATCTTTGGCAATAAAACACGCGGCTCAAAGGGGAGTAGACGTTAGGATTTTAGTGCCTTACATTCCGGACAAAAAAATCCCTTACAGGCTAACCAAGGCAAACTTTAGACCGCTAGTTAAACAAGGTGTAAAATTTTATTATTACAAGCAAGGGTTTAACCACGCAAAAACCTTTGTTTCCGACGACCAACTTGCCTTTGTCGGTACTGCCAATTTAGATTATATTAGTATGTTTTTAAATTTCGAGTGTGGGGTAATGCTTTACAACAACTCTCAAATACAAGAAATATCTTCTCATTTTTTATCGGTTTTCGACCAAAGTATTTTAGTAGATAATCAGCATTTAAAACAAACTGCGTTTGGTAGGTTTGTTGACAAATTATTAGTTACGATAGAAATGTTTTTTTAAACTTCCTATTTGCTACGTTCTACTTTGTTGTGTTACGTTTTACTTCGGTTACGTACAGACGTACGCGCCTTTGTTGGTGCTCATCTTTCGCGTATAACTTGCAAATAGAAAGTTTAAAACTTTCATTATTTAAGTAAAATTGTATATTTACTACGTTCTACTTTGTCAGGCTCCGTCTAACTGTAGTTATGTACAGACGTACACGCCTTTGTTAGTACTCGCCTTTCGCGTATAACTTGCAACTATGCAATTTTACCCGTTTCTATTTAAGGGGAGTAAAAAATATAAAGACCAATAAGGTCTACCAAATCCTTTCCTTTTAACGAGCCTAGTGCGTCAAAGTGCGACAATATTTAAACAACCACCAAGGGTTTGGTGGTTGTTTTTGTCTTTGTCGACTTTTCCTTATCCCAAAAAACTTTTGCTTTACAAAACTTTTTCGGGAACCCTAATAAAATTCTTG
>JAGAUH010000237.1 GCA_017620875.1 Clostridia bacterium | reverse complement strand
GGCAAACTCTATTTGGTTAGAGAAAAATTCACCAAAGTTTTTGCTATACATTTTGCACTTTTTAGCATCTACCACCGTTAAAGAATAAATTTCGCCACTAACGACTCCTTCTACTGCTTTTAGCACGTCTGATAGTTTGCCAACCCCACTTGGCTCTATAAACAAAACTTCTGGACTGTAAGTGTTAATAACTTCTTGTAGAGCCTTAGTAAAATCGCCTACTAAACTACAACAAATGCAACCGGAATTAATTTCGTTTATTTGCACGCCGGAATCTTTTAAAAATCCGCCGTCTACACCAATTTCGCCAAACTCGTTTTCTATTAAAACAAGTTTTTGACCTTTAAAACTTTCGGAAATTAGTTTTTTAATTAAAGTCGTTTTTCCTGCCCCTAAAAATCCTGAAAAAATTATTGTTTTCATTTTTTGCTCCTTTATTCAAATTGACTATTATATATATTAGCGTAAAATCCGTTACGCTGTAATAGTTGTAAATGAGTGCCTTGCTCTACCACGTCGCCGTCTTTCATAACTAGTATTGTGTCGGCGTTTACTATGGTTGCTAACCTATGAGCAACGGTAAAAGTAGTTTTTCCCTTAGATAGTTTTGCAATACCTTCTTGTATGCGTTTTTCCGTACGGAAGTCTATAGAAGAAGTTGCTTCGTCCAAAATCAAAATTGGTGGCGAAAGTAACATTATTCTCGCAATAGAAAGTAACTGCTTTTGTCCTTGACTAAGTCCGCTATTTTCGGAAATTATAGTATCGTAACCGTTAGGCAATCTTTCTATAAAAGTATCCGCATAAGAGTTTTTACAAGCGTTAATAACTTCTTCGTCGGTAGCATCTGGCTTGCCTAGTTTTACGTTATCTTTTACAGAACCCGTAAAGATATAACAATCTTGTAAAACCATGCCTATATTATGCCTTAAAGACGATTTAGTTATATTTTCTATAAAGTCTTTATCGTAAAAAATTTGACCGCTATTAGCGCTATAAAACTTTACTAATAAATTTATTAAAGTGGTTTTACCGCAACCGGTAGGACCAACTATTGCAACGTTTTGCCCCTTTTCTACTTTTAAACTTAAATTTTGTATAAGTTTTTTAGTTGGCGTATAAGAAAAACTAACGTCGTTAAACTCTATTTGTCCGCTTAGCCTATCTACCTTTACTTGCCCGTCTTGTTCGTTTGCCATATTACAAAGATTGGTTATTCTGTCCGCACTAGCAAGCGAATTTTGTAATTCTGCCATAACAGAAGATATTTCGTTAAAAGGCTTGGTGTATTGGTTTGCGTAAGATAGGTACACAAAAAGTCCACCAATGGTTAAACCTGCTCCGCCCAAAATTAAAAAGCCACCAACTAGGCAAATAAGGGCGTATATTACGTTGTATACAAACCTCGTAGTAGGGTTTACGGTAGAAGAAAAGAATATTGCTTTTAAAGAAATTTTCCTATTCTGTTCGTTTAGTTCTTTAAACTTATTTAAAGAATTTTGTTCTTGAGAGAAAATTTTTATTACTTTTTCGTTAGTAACGTGTTCGTTTATAAAGGCTATTTGCTTGCTATTTACTTCTGCCCTAGCCTTAAAATTGTTAAAACTTTTTTTGGATACGAATTGCGCAATAAAAATGCTAATAGGCGTTAAAAGTAAAACTAATATCGTAATATAAGGTATCCCCGTAGAAGATATCTCTTTTACCAACATAATTATTATTATACTAATAATAGTTAAAATTCCGCTAAAAAGTTGTTCAAAAGTTAAAAGTAACCCCTCGCCAACCCTATCCGCGTCGGATACTATCATACTAATAGTTTCGCCACTAGAAGTTTTATCTAAATAAGATAACGGCAAGTTTTGCACCTTTAAAAAGGCTTGCTTTCTTAAATCCCTTACTATTTTATAAGTGGTTTTGTTATTTATTACGTTTAATAACCTTTGGCTAACAAAGGCAACTAAAATTAATATGCCCGCCAAAATAAATAGGTTAGTTATCTTTTTAAAATCTACTAAACCTTTACCAACTATACTATCTACCGCTTCGCCAAAAAGTAGCGGTAACGCTAAGGTAGATAGCACGAAAAACGCCGATAAAATAGTTACTAAAATAAAACCCTTTTTATAAGGGGAAACTATTTTAAGCAAGTTTTTTAAACTAGACTTTTTCATACTTCCTCCTTAACTTGCGAATTATAAATTTCTCTAAAAATTTCGCTAGAAGAAAGCACTTCTTCCATAGTGCCAAAAGCGTCTATCTTGCCCTTTTCTAACACTAAAATTTTATCTGCGCACCTTAAAGAAGATACCCTTTGAGAAACTATAATTTTAGTGCAAGAGTAACTATTTAAGTTTTTAAGTAGTTTTGCTTCGGTTGCAAAGTCTAAGGCGGAAAAACTATCGTCAAAAATAATAATTTCGGCGTCGTCTTTAACGAGCGCCCTAGCAATAGTTAGCCTTTGCCTTTGTCCACCCGATAGGTTTTTACCACTTTCTTCTATAACGCCGTCTAATCCGCCACACTTATTTAGCACTTCCGACGCGGCAGACATATCAACCGCGTGTAAAAGTTCTTTATCGGTTGCGTCTTTTTTACCCCAAGTTAAATTTTCTCTTAAAGTGCCGTCAAATAAAACTGCCTTTTGCGGAACTACTGCAAGAAGTTGCCTAATTTCCGTGTCGGTATAGTCTTTTAAAGATTTCCCGTTTATATAAAAATCACCTTCGTAACTATCGTATCCCCTATAAAAAAGAGAACACAAAGTACTTTTACCACTGCCCGTTCCACCAATAATGCCTAGCGTTTGACCTTTTTCTAAAGATAGGCTTAGGTTATCTAGCACGTTTTTACCTTTGTTAGTATAGGTAAAATTTAAGCCGTTTATAAATATATAGGGCACTTTTTGGTTTTCTACACTCTTAAACTCTTGCTTATCTTCTGGTAAATCTAGCACTTTATTTATTCTTTCTAAACTAGCAAACATTTTAGAAACGCTAATAGTTAAGTTTACAAACTTTATTAGTTCTACTAAAATTTGGGACATATAGTTATATAAAGCAACTACCACGCCCGTAGAAATTGCACCTGCGTTTACACGTATTGCTCCACTATATATCAAAATTATTATACCTATATTTACCAAGCTATAAGTAAGCGGATTTAAAAAAGATAAAAAGTTGCTAGCCTTTGTATTATCGGTTTTTAAGTTTTCGTTTATAGCGTTAAATTTTTGTTCTTCTTGACCTTCTAAAGAAAACGCTCTAACTTCTCTAACGCCGTATAAATTTTCTCTTGTAGCAAGTAGCATTTGGTCTGCAGTGTTTCTTGCCTTTTTAAATTTTTTTATACCTTGCGTCATAATAAAGTACACTATAAATAATAGTAACGGTATTAAAACGGTATAAATTAAAGATGCTTTGGCGTCGGCAAACAAAAACGAAAATAGTACAGCGCCAAATACTATAAAAGGCGACCTAAGTAATAACCTAAGCGTTAAATTTACGCCCGTTTGCACTTGCATAACGTCTTCCGTCATAACGTTTACAAGTTTGCTTGCACCTTGCTCGTCTAATTGTTTAAAGGATAGTTTATGCGTTTTTTCCATAAGGGATAACCTAACTTTACTAGCGTATCCCGTTGCCGATTTACTTGCAAAATATTGGGCAAACAACGCAACTACTAGCCCCGCTACACCTAGCAAGACTAATAGCAAAGAATATTTAATTATATAGGCTCTATCACCGTTTGCAACGCCAACGTCTATAATTTTTGCAACTACTAGTGGCACGCAAAGTTCGCTTATGGCTTCTAGCATTTTAAACAGTGGGGACAAAATGGTTTCTGCCACGTAGCCTTTAAAATAATAAAAAAACCTTTTCATACTCACCCAAATATTTCGTATATTTCGCCGGTTTTGTTAGATAATATTATCTTTTGACAAAGTTCGGCTATTTCTTTTGCGTCTATTACTCGTTTAAGATTATTTTCTTGTAAAAAGTCTTTTAGTTCTTGCTCGGTTATTCCTTTATTAATAGGAGTATCTACAAAGCCTGGCGAAATTGCGTTTACTTTAACGCCACTATATTTTAACTCGTCCGCTAAAGACCTAGTAAAACTCTCTATTGCCCCCTTACTAGCAGAATACAACACTTCGCAAGAGGCGGGGCGCGTTGCCCAAATGCTAGAGATATTTATTATATCCCCTTTTGTTTCTACCAAATCCCAAATAAGACTTTTGCAAATATTAAAAACGCCCTTTACGTTTACGTTAAAAATATCCAAATAATCTTGCTCGGTATTGTCTTGCAATAATCCCCTTTTAGTAACCCCTGCCGAATTTATAACCACGCTAATTTTGCCATATTTTTTTTGTATATCACAAAGGGCAAGGCTAACACCTTGCTGGTTAGAAATATCAACTTGATAGGTTGCAACACCGTATTTTTCACTTAAAAAATCTGCCGTTTCTTTATTTTTGTTATATAGTCCTATAACCTTATAGCCTATATTAGAAAAATAAATGCAAATTTCTTTACCAATACCACCCGTTGCTCCCGTTACTAAAAGATTTTTCATACTTAAAAAAGATAGGCTTTGTCAAAGTGACAAAGCCTTATTTATGATTTTATACACTTTGCTTTTTTCAAGTGTTTATTATCAAAAACTTTAAAAGTCAAACTTGCGAGCAATAAATCTTTGAAATTAATCAATTATTTATTGAAAACAAGTTATAATTACTTTTTAACTCTTTCCATATATTCGCCTGTTCTAGTGTCGATTCTTATAGTGTCGCCTTCGTTTACGAACATAGGAACTTGAATTGTAATACCAGTTTCTAAAGTAGCGCTCTTAGTAGCGTTTGTAGCAGTGTTTCCTGCAACGCCTGGCTCTGACTCT
>JAGAUH010000236.1 GCA_017620875.1 Clostridia bacterium | reverse complement strand
TATGGAAAGAACCGATATTAGTTACGGTAATTATATAGAAGCGCAAGAAAACGACCAGTATTTATTAGGCGATTACGTTTTAGTTACTCCGCTAAACGCTGCCGGACCTAGCACTAAAATACCTGATAATTATTTATCTCACGACGGTGCTACCGGTAGACAAGCCGGTTTAAAAGCAGAATATTATAATAGTAAAGACTGGACGGGCGCTTCTAGCGTAACAACCGACAGAAACGTATTCTTTAATTGGGGAACGGGCGGTCCAAGTGGATTTAGTAACGACAACTTCTCTATTAAGTGGTCCGGTTACTTTACCGTAGGCGATTTAAACGCAACGTTAAGTTTCTTTGCCGACGACGCAGTTATAGTATCTATCGACGGAGTAGAAGTTATAAACGGCGCAACCGTTTACGACACTATGCTAACAACCCCCGTATATCAAGCGGGAACTACCCACTCTATCGAAATTAAATATGCCGAATTTGCAGGTAACGCGCACGTATATATGTACTACACCGAGCAATCTGGCGATTCTGCTAGTTTCAACTCTAGAGATGTATTTATCCCTGACGGTACTTGGATAGACGTTTGGAGCGGTACTAGATACGTTGGACCTAACACTTATACGGTGTCTCACCCATTAGAAACTTCGCCAATATTCGTAAGAGAAGGCTCTTTAGTATTTATTGCAGACAACGCAACTAATACTAGACAACAAGTTTGGGACAACCTAGTATTAGACGTATACCCTAGCAAAAACTTTAACGCAACCGCTACCTTATACGAAGACGACACTAACACGGTTGCATACAAATCCGGTTATTATCGTACTACTGACGTAGATATGACTTTCGATAGTACTAAAAACGCTTTAATTATCACTATCAACCCAGCAGAAGGCGCGTTTAGCGGAGTTAAATCGTTTACCGAAAGAAGTTGGAATATTCGTTTACACTCTAACGAAGATTGGGGAAATATAACCAACGTTACTATTGCAGGACAAAGCGTAAGTCCAACCAAAATAGATAAAGGCACTTATAAAAACGGCGCAAGACCGTTTGCATTTAAGGGCGCAAGTTTAGATAGCGATATTTACGAATTAAGTATAGATAAAACAAATATCTACTCTAAAATAGTAATAGAAGTTTATTACGAAAGCGCAACCGATAGTTTAGTAAACACAAACTACGACGACACTGCAATTAAATTTACTATGGTAGCGCAAGACTCGGGCGATATTATCGACCTAGATAAAGAAGGTAAAATTTCTTGGGTAAGTTACGGCGACACTTCGGCAACGGATATAGTTAAAAAAGATAACGTGACAAATCCATTTAGTTTCCCTACTAGTTACGATATCCCTTGGGCAAACTTTAGCAACAACTTTACAACTCAATACAGTTACAACGGCAAAACTATTGCAAGTATGGGCGGTATATCTTCTCATAAAAACCTACACTTTACAATAGACACTATCGGAACGGAAGCATATTACGTTATTTACTTAGGTGGTAACCAATCTACCGCAAAAGTAACCGTATCGGATAGAGCCGGTAACCGCGTTACCGAATATATAGGTAATATTAACGGAAAATACTCTAACAGAATAGTTATCCACGTTACGGATACAACCGTTAGCAAGTTATACGTAACTTTTGCAATGCACGCAAGCGAGTTTGCAAGAATAGAAAACACCGCAACAAGTGCAACGGGCGGAACTTCGCCTAGTAACGTTACGTTATTTGCTTGCTTAGTATCAGACGAGATACCTGCTATTCACACCTATAAAGAAGGTAATTTAACTGCTAGCGTACTTTCTACTACGGATGCAACGGGTTCTGCTTGCCTAACGACTTACGGCGAAACCTTTGGAGAAGAAACGCTAGATTGGATACACACCGGAAACGACGGTGGCGTTACAAGAGTTAGAAAATACGGCGGAAACAACGTAACTAACCTAGCATTTGAAAATTATAACGCTTTCTACGATTACGCAATGAGCCTAAGTTATTTTGACGGAGACGAACTTGGCGCGCACACGGGTTCTACAAAAGGAACTTGCTCTACCGGTAGCATAACACTAAACGTATTAATTACGCCAAACGTTAAACATATCGTATTGTTTACAGGCGCTTGGAGAAGTAGCAACCAAGTATTTATTTACGACCGCCTTGGCAACTTCTTATGCGCAAGCGAACTATTTACCGCAGGCGAATCTTCCGTTTGTAAAGTAGTTAAAATTTCCGTTAGCGCACTAGAAACCGACTTACTAACCATTAAGATATTCTCTAGCAATCCAGGAGTAAGTGGTAACGTATCACTTCCTGCAGTAGTAGTAACGGGAACCACCCCAGAAAAAACGACGTCTTCTTCTTTAGTAGAAGCACAAGAAGTAAGTGGTAATATCAACCTAACGGAAGTTGGTCAAACAGACTGGTTCCACCTTGCTTCTTTAAGTAAAAAACAAGGTGCAACCGCATTAAGTACACCAACTAACGTAGTAATGGGCGGTGTTTACGACTTTAACACTTATGGCGCAAGCATTTCTTATACGGACGGAACAGACGGCGCTAAAACAGGTTTAACCAATGGTAAACAACTAGACTTTGCAAGATTTAACGTTACGCTAGAAAAAGGATATAACTATTTAGACTTGTTTGTAGCAGTTAAAAATTGTAAAGCGGGCGTACACTTGTTAGATAGCAACAACTCTATTATAGGTTCTTATATCGCATTAGATAACGATACCGAAACCTTAAAGAGTTTACAAGTAAGAATTTTACTAAATTGCGAAAAAGCAGAAACCATAACCGTTATTTACTACAAGGGCGGAAATGGTGCCGGATTTGCTTATTTAGTTGGTGCGGCACTAACTAGCAACGCAACCCCAACAACGGGATTAACTAGTACCGTAAACGTAACGGACGTAGCAGGTCAAAGCATTTATTTAAACAATAGCGATAGTTCTTTAGATACGCTATATTGGGAACACTACTCTACTAGCGGGTTAGAAAGTATGCTTAACGCGGAAGATTTAGTTGTTTCTAACTCTATTACAACGGCAAACAATTTTGGCTTTAACGATTATAAAGCAACGCTAAATTGGTTAAACGGAACTAACAACGTTACTTGGATAACCAACACTAACGGACTTTGTGCCGGCAATACCGAATACGAAATTCAAGTTAAAGTAAACCAAAAAGTAAAAGCAATTAAAGTATTTACGGGGGCTTGGCGTGCAACGGGTACTGCTACCCTTTACCACGACGGAATATTAAAAGCAACGAGTTCTACTTGGACTACCGGGGACGACGGAATTGCTAGATGCGTAACCTTTACTATTAACACTTCTTCCGAAGAAGTAGTTACTATTAAAATAACCCCGTCGGAAGTTGGCGAAAATGGTAACGTATCTATGGTTGCAGTTTCCGTTTTAGGCGTAAACACTACCACTCAAACAACAACTCTTAACCTAACCACTACCGAAATGAAAGACTATAATCAAAACAAATATAGTTTAACTTCTTTAGGTACGCAAGACTGGTATTATGCTAATTACGAACATAATCCAGACAGAAAAAATGGTGGTACTTTAATTGATGCCAACAGTTTAAAAGTAGAAAGCAACGGAAAAATGTGGGATTATAAAGCGGCGTTTAACTGGACCGACGGTACTACAAATGCCACTAGCCCAATAGATAACGATTGCAACAATGCAGGCACGAACAATGGTGTTTGTGGCGCTTACGTTAAAATTAGCGCAACGGTTACTTCTGCAACTAAAAACGTTTATTTATGGATAGGCGGTTACCAAAGTGAATATTATTTAGAAGTTATAGACTCTAAAGGTAACGTATTATTAAATTCTTTAATGCACGGAGTAGAAAGCGGAAAAACTTACGCTTATTTATGCGATTTAGCAATTACCGCTACCGCGAGCGAAAAACTAACCTTTATCGTTTACAGAACTAGTAACGGTGGAGATTGTTCTCTTGCCGCTATTGCCTTAAACGGCGATAGCGTACAAGAAAGCAAAGTTACCGCCTCCGCTAGCGTAACGGATATAGCAGGACAAAGCATTTATTTAAACAATGCGGATACCACTAAAGAAACCCTATATTGGGAACACTATTCTAGTGGAACAACCGAAAAAATGCTTAATGCAAGCGATATCGTTTCTAACTCAGCAGAAAGCATTACTAGAGGCTTTGGCGATTATAAAGCAACGCTAAATTGGACAAACGGAACAAATAACGTTGCTTGGATAACTAACAATAGCGGACTTTGCGAGGGAACAGAGTTTACAATAAACGTAAATATTACACCAAGCGTAACGGCTATATTAATTTATACGGGGGCTTGGCGTGCAACCGGTACTGCTACTCTATCTTTTAACGGTCAAACAATTGCTACTAGCGAAAGTTGGACCGCGGGCGACGACGGTATTGCAAGACTTGTTAAATTTAACGTTTCTACCGTTAATAACGAAATTGTTACTATTAAAGTAACGCCTACCGCTATGGGAGATGGTGGTAACGTTTCTATGGTGGCAGTTGCCGTTATTGGCAATAACACAACTACTAAAAACGTTTACGCTACCCTATCCACCACCGAAATGACGGGCACGGATACTTGTAAATATAACCTAAGCGAATATGGTACGCAAGATTGGTATTATCCTAACTACGACGCAGGTAATCCAGAAGAAAAAAATGGCGGTACTGCAATTGATACAAGTAGCCTTGTAGCAGAAGGAAACGGAACTTTCTGGGATTATAAAGCGGCATTTACTTGGACTGACGGAACGGTAAACCCTAACGGCTACCAAGACAACGATTTACCAGAAAATACAGGCAGTAACAACGGAAAATGCGGTGCTTACGTAAAAGTAAACGTAACCGTTACTAAAGATACTAAAAACGTATATCTTTGGGTTGGCGGTTGGAAAAGTACCTATTACGCAGAAGTAATAGATTCTAAGGGTAACGTTATTGCTCATCAACTTATGCACGAAGCAACCGATACTACTTACGCTTATTTATGCGACTTTGCAATAGAAGCATCTAGCGTAGAAACTTTAACCCTTGCCGTTTACAGAACTGCCGGTCCCGGCAACACTTCTTTAGCAGCAATTGCCGTTAAAAACTAATAAAAAGGTAAACGTTAAATGGCGTGTTCCATAGGGATTTTTAAAGCATTATAAAAGAGTAGCAAAATTTTTGCTACTCTTTAATTTTGTTTTAGAAAACACACGACTCTGCCTACAAAGTATAGTGTGCTACACTTTTGAAAGTTTTCCTACAAGGATTAATCTCTCGATAAATTGGAATTTATTGTATATAAAACTTGAATATTTCTTTTGCCCAACCGAGCCAAGATGGAACGTTGCCGTCAAGCCATTCTACAACTTTCGGTATATCTGCCGTTGTCAGATCTCCAATGTGGCTGTAAACACTTCCGTCTGCTACAGTTTGACCGATAGCAATCATTGCGTGGGCGTGGTCGCCAACGGCGGCATATTTACCGATAGCAAGCGCACCTGCTGAGAAGTAACCAACCGAGAGCGCACCAAAGGATATGAGTCCTACGCTGATTGCACCTGCAGCAAATAAGCCGAGAGCAATCGAACCAACTGCAAGCAGTCCGGCTGAGAACACACCTGCGGAAATCAAGCC
>JAGAUH010000235.1 GCA_017620875.1 Clostridia bacterium | reverse complement strand
TAAAAATTGCTTGCAAGCAATCGTTGTGTTGTGGCGTTATTATTAAGCCCAAGGCGGTTTTATTTTTGTTGGGTTTAAACGCGGATTTTTTGGGTTAGAGTAATCTATATCGTTTAAAGATATAGTTGCTAGGTTTAAAAATTCCGTACAGAAAATATTTCCGTAAAGTTCTTGTATATAAGTTTTGCTAGTAAAATATCCGTGTTTAATTTCTTTAATTCTTTTAAGCAAGCAAACTTCTTTTAGTTCGTTAATTTTTGTGATATATCTTTGCTTGTCGTACTTGCGTAGTAGATATAAAGTTTCAAACTCTAAATAGTAATCGTATCCGTCGTCTACAATTTTATGAGCGATTTTTTTTAAGTTGTGCTTGTAGGCGTATTCTAGGGCGACACACTCGTAAAAGTTACTATAATAGCAAATTCGTTTGGTAGAAACTTCGTCTATGGTAGAACATATATATTTGCCAACTATATCAAATTCTTCTTGCAAGCAAAAGTCTTTTTGTTGTTTTAAGGCGGTGTAAAGGGTGTACCAATATTTGCTTTTATTTTTTGCTATTTGTATATAGTCTTTAAGCAATTTGTCGCCTTTTTTAATGCAAAAAGCAAATAGTTTTAAATCTGCAATAACTTGTACAAAATAGTGACTATGTGGCTCTATATACTCGTTATCCGTGCCTTTGTATAGTCTACCTAGGTTTTCGAAAAAAGAATAATCGCTTTTTGCTATAAGTTCTTTATAGTACCAATATTCTTTATTTTCTTTATCGTATAAGTCGCAACAAGCTAAGTATAAATTATGATAAGCTGTTTTACTTAGTTTTAAAAGGTCTAAAACGTAGGCAATAAAAAGCGTGTTGTTATATTCGTCTAAATATTTTTCCGTAAAAAGTTTTGCTAGTGTAATAAGGTTTTGGTTTATATTTGCTACTTGCTTAAACAATTTTACTTCTTTTAAGGTTAGTTTTGGCTTTATTAAAGAGTAAGGGGTTTTTACGTAACCAATGCCATAATTTATTAGCATAGCAATAGTGGTTTGCATAGCAACGTGTACGTTTTTTATAATAAGTTCTTCTCTTTCGTTAAAGTTTACGCTACACGGCATTGTAGAAAGGTTGGTTTCTTGTAGGTACTCTAAGCAAGTTTCTAACAAAAATTCGAAATTTTTATTAGATATATGGGTTAGGTTTTTTAAAAAAGTGTTTTTAAAATTATGGATAAACTCTTTGCTGTTAACTTGTACTTTATCGTGTATAATAGAAAAATAAATTTTTATCATTTCGCCGTTTATTGTGTCTAACACGCCGTTATACGCTTCTGTTTGGGCTTGGGTTAAATCGGCTTTTAATAAGTCTTTCGTTTTATTGTTTGCGCTTTTTAAAAATTCTAAGCGATCTTTATTTGGTATGGTTGGGTTATATCCTAAATTTAATTCTACAAGTCTTATCCTGTCGTACGCAATTAAGCCGTCGCAATTTTGGTAGAGTAGTAAGTTTGCTTGCAACGAGTCTATTAAATAATCGGCTTGTTTGCCATTTTCGTCAAAAAGACCGTAGTAATTAGCAAGGGTAAAATTGCTATCGGCAAGTAGAGTTATATAACTAGTTAAACTCATACTTCTTTCTTCTTGTACAAAATTTTTAACGGCTTTATTGCAAAAATCTATTACCGCTAAAAGCTCGGTAGGTAAATTTTTATAATCGGTTTTAATTTTTTTAAGTAAACCTTTTAAGTTAAAAGTCGTTTTTTTATCGTAAATAAAATTATCTACTAGCATTTTATATCTTTGATAGATAAATAAATATTTTTGATATTGTAAAAGGTCTAGTTTGTCGGTGCTAATTTTTACGTTTAAACTAACCGCGTCTATCGCAAAAAGATAATACTTGTCGGCTTGGTTTACGTCGTTTACCACTTGCAAAAGATCCGCCTTTTTTTCGTAGGCGTAACCTAGGTCGCTAACGATAAAGTCTAAGTGCTCATAATTTTCGTCTGCGTGTTTTAGCAAGTTATAACTTTGGTCTATAAAAATATCGCTAAACTTTTCTTTTTGCTCTAAACTAGTAGCGCAAACAAGGCATTTTTCGGCTATCATATAAACCGTGCGGTTGTAGATATTAAACGCATTTTTTTGATATAGATTTAAAAACGTTAAATTGTATAATGGTTTTAACAATTTTAACTCTAAACCGCCACCGCGGGATACCCCGTTTATAATTAAAAATATTTCGCCAATAAATTCTTGCGAGATAATATTTAAACAATCTTTGCTTATATCCAATGCTACTTTAGGTAGCATATTTAATTGGTCTATAAAAAAATCTCTGTTTTGCGGAAAAGAAAATGCGTTTTTTAGTTCCGTATAAGCGTTTTTTGTTTTATTAGTGTGTACGGTGTGTAAAAATTGTACCGCTTTAAAAAAGTTGTTTGTGTATAAAGCAAAAATAAAATATAGTTTTTCTTTTATGGGTTCGGCGTTGTCAAGTCGGTCTATATATTCAAAAACCGCGTTATATAAGTTTAAGGTTTCGTCTACGGAAATGCTTTCCGTTTGCTTTTTTACTATTGGATGGGCTAGTTGTATGCGGTTAGTAAAAGAGTTTATACTTAAAACTTCGTCTAAATACCTAACGAATCCTACAACGCTAAATAAAGTGGTTTTTTCTTTACTATTTGCGTTTAAAATTTCTACCAGGTCTTGGGCGCGTAGTTGCTCGTTTGAAATAACTATTAAATTAATTAACTCTTTATAGTTTTTTATATCAAATTCTTTTGCAACGTGTTCAATTAAAAGGCTAGCAAGTTCTTCTTCCGTATAAGGTAGATTTTTAATTAGTTGAGTTAAATATTTAGATATTGCCTCTCCGCCGTCTATCTTTAATTCTTTAGATAGTATGTTAATATTGTTAAAGTCGGCTTGGGATAGTATCATTAGTCTTTTTATTGCTAAAGAAATATATAACGGAGAGCGGAATAGACAAGCGTTATAAAACTCTTGTAAAGAATTTTTGTCTAGTTCTTTGCCTTCTTCTTTTAATAAAGCGTTTACAACGCTAGTTACTTCGGTTTGGTTTAGCCCCAAAACGCTTAATTCTTGCCAAGGGTGAGTTATTAACGCGTTTAAATTTAAAGTGTTAACGCTATTTGTGGAAACTATAAGTTTATAATCGTCGTTATCGTTTAGCGGTATATAAGAGAAAAACTCTTTTCGTTCTTCCGTTAGTAGCGCCGATAAATTATCTATTAATATTATAACTTTTTTAGTTTTTGATATTTCCGTTATAATATTTTTTGCAATGCTTTTTAACTTGTCTAACGGGTAGTCTTGTTGCAAAGTGATAGGGGATAAACAAAATTGGTTTAATCTGTATATTAAATTTGTTAGTATATTTTCTATCGTGGCATTATAAAACCCGTTGCCTAAAAACAGGGTAATAACTACGTTATCTTGATTAGTTAAAAGTTTAGATGCTTGGGCTATTAAACAAGTTTTTCCGTTGCCCGTGTCCCCCGTTAAAATTAAAACGTTATTAGTGCTATTGGTAAAAGAAATAATCTCGTTAGTATATTCGTTTCTCTCTACAAAGATGGAAGAATATTTGTTTAAAATAGAAGTGTCAAATAAAAGGGCGTCTTTTTCTATACAAGGCGGTTCTGTACCTAGGTTAAGAGATATTTGCTCTATTAGTTCTAAAGTTAATTTTTCTTCTAAATCGTGTAGGTTGCAAATTTTTTGTGCGTTACTATCCCAATTAGGCGAATATGATATTACTTTTACGTTTTTATCGTTATTTATACTATTTTTAAAATTTAAAAGTAAATTTTCGTTTTCTTTTTCTTGGTATAAAGGTTTTAATTCTTTAGGGACGTCTTGTAAAAAACTATTTTCTCTAATGCAAGCAATAATTTTTGGCGTAACGGTTTTGTTAGATAGGGCGTAAAGTGTTTCTAGTTCGGTTATGCTTTTATTTTCGGATTGTGATAAGTTTAGCGTGTCGTTTTTTGCTAAAAATTCTTTTAGGGCGTCTAGGTTGGGCAGAGTGCCGTATCTATCTCCCAATAAAAGTACGAAATATGGTTGGCAAGAATCTATTTCTTGCATACAAACCGATAATATTTTACAAGTCGCCTCGGTAGAAGTTAATTCTTCGTTAGAAATTCCCCACCTTAAATCTACAAAGCAAACGTCTTGTCCTTTAGTTCTTGCAAATTGGCGTACGCTAGGTAATACCCTTTTTAATAGGATATCTCTTTCGGCTTGCATATCGCTAAACGTAGAAGAAATAAATACTTTTATCATAAATTGCCCCTTTAATAGTTTGCTTTTTATTATTTTATCACGATAAACTACTTTTTGCAATATTAATATTATAAAAGCCGAACTAAACTTAAGTTCGGCAAAATTTAATTAAAGATATTAAGTTTTTTTAGTAGATAAACTATTTTTATTGCAACGTAGCATTTAAGTAGGTCTAGCGGTAAAAATATTAAAGAACTTTTTAGTGCTAAGTTATAATCTTTTAAAAAATATCCTAGCCAAATAAAACCTATTATATATAATAAGGTTAAGCCCGTTAAAAACGCAAGCGGTAAAGTAAGGTTATTTTTTAATTTTAAAAATATTAGTTTTGTAAAAGGGAAAAATATAAAGCCTATTATAAATCCGCCTGTTGGTGTAACTATTCCGCTATTAAACCCACTAAAAATTGGCAGTCCCACTATTCCTAGTAATATATATATTGCTACGGATAAAAAAGAAATTTTAAAATTGTATAATCCGCAAATTATTAAAACCATTAATAGTTGCAACGTTATTGGTGGGGTGGTGGGAATAATTATAAACGCCGATATAATTAGTAACGCTACGTTTATACCAGAGTAGGCAATCGTTTTGGTAAAACTATTCATAAAGGTAATATACTTTAAAATATAATTTTTGTCAACCATTTTATTGTTTTGGTTGACAAAAATTAAAGCAAATTGTCACCTTATAAAATTTAAAACACATAAAAATGCATATAAAATAAGCAAAAATAAAAAATTAATATCGTATAAAAAGAAAGTGTAATCAAAATTTAATTTGGCTATTGACTAGTTTTTTTATTTGTGATATACTTTTATAGTAGTTTTAGCCGTAAGGCAATAAAATTATACGTAAAGTTTCCTAATTCTGAGCAAAAGGTGTGATTTTTTCACACCTTTTGTTTTTATAGGTTGATATTTTGCCTTTGTTAAAAAGCAAGCGTTAAAACGTTTGTGAGTTTCGTTTGGCAACCTTATTAAACGGTTAAGGTTTATTTTTGTTGTTTTCTTTTATTTTTTGACTAAGCCTATCGTGAGCGGATAGAAAATGCGATACTTTATCCGCGTTTGTTTTTTTAGGTTCTTCCACTTTTTGCTTGGGTGGAACTTGGGGCGGTTTGTCAAAAAGGGTGGATAGTGCGCTAAATAGTTTTAAAAGGTCCATTTTTACTTCCTTATTATTATAATATTTTCTTACGACTACGCTTAATAACTTTTATAAAAAAATTGTGCAAAAAAAAGTTGATTATTTGATTTTTTTAGTATATAATAGTATAGTCTATGATTATCGTATGATGGAAAATAGTGCTTTGTTTTTTACAGTATATGGTTTTTTTGAAAAATTTATACTTATAAGGAGATAAAAAATTGAAAAAGTTTATCACCACGTTATGTTTAATACTTTGTCTACTTTTAGCGTTTAGTACAGTTGGTTGTACGGACAAAGATTGGAAAGTAGGCTATGAGGGAGGAGCCGTTTCTTCTAACGGCGGATTTTCTGTAGAAGTTGGAGATTACGTTTATTTTATTAACGGTATTGCAACTGCAACGGACAACAACGATTTTGGTAACCCTGTAAAAGGTTCTTTAGTAAGAATGAAAAAATCTGAACTAGCAAACCCAAAAAGTGCTACTAGCGCAGAAGTTGTAGTTCCTAAACTATTTGCAAGTTCTTATTACGATGCCGGCGTTACTATTTTTAACGACTACGTATATTACGCTTCACCTAACTCAGATACAAACAAAAAAGGCGAAGTTTTAAATAGTCAATTAGTTTTTTATAAAACTAAGTTAGACGGAACCGACACTAAAAAACTCGTTACTTGCGATAGTTTAAGTCAAGAATATAAATTCGTTACCGTTGGGGAGAATATTTACTTAATTACCGTAACCGCATCTTCTACCGATAGTAGCAGTAGCGGATCTTCTTCTGCTTCTACTTATACTTTAAAGGTGTACGACGCAAATAGCGGAGCAGAAATTTTCGTTAAAGAAGAAGCCGATTCTTATGCAATCCCAACCGAAATTACCGTTGCGGAAAATGCAGGATATATCTTCTTTACCGACAAAATTAAAGACGAAGAAGAACAAGATAAAGAATACGGTGCTTTATACGCTTACAAACTAGGCGAAGAAAAACAAGGCGTATTATTTAGCGGTGCTATAGAAGACGGAGATTTTGGTACTAAAGGTTACTTATTTAAAGCAATTAACTACGTAAACGGATGCTTATACTTTACCGACTATAACGTAAACAGTTCGGAAGACGGATTATTCTATCACTTTATAGACGTTACTCAAGCAAGCGTTAAGGTTTTAGATACCGAGTCCGACACTTTTAAAGCAGATAACCAAGCAAACTACGCTTTAAAAGAAGATTTACAAGACGTTTTAGGCGCAACCGTTAAAACTGCAATTGCAAAAACAAGCACTTTTGCTAGCAAAACGGAAATTATCTATTACGAAAATTCAGTTGGTTTGGTAGTTTATAACTATCAAGGCGAATCAGAAGTTTTAGTTTACGCAAGCAAACTTTCTACTTTAACTTCTCCAACCTTTAAAACAATATATAATGGATACGCTTATTTTACCGATTCTGGTAACCTTGTTTACAGAATAAAACTTGGCGATAGCAATGCAACCGTTTCTAAAATTACGCCTGTTGCTACAAACACTAGTTGGTACAATATAGAAATCGTTACCGTTAGCGGAGTAGATTACGTTCTATTAAACTTAAACGGCGAACCTTATAATAGTTATATCTACGCTTTCGAGGCAGATTTAGAGGCTAAAATTGCTAGAGAAAAGGCAAGCGAACTACCAGACGTTACTGCTAGCGACTACCAAGACAAGTTAGACGAAATGGTAGAAGAATATTTTAAAAACGTAACGGACAAAAAAGAAGATGCGATAAACGCGTTAATAGATGCAAGAATTGGTACTATTACACAATTAGATAAAAATTCTGTAAATAGTTATATGTCTTCTAACTACGCTAGTTCTTCTAGTTCTAACTAAAAATAAGTTTTACTTTTGATAAAGATTAATTAAAAAACAAAACTGCAACTTTTTGGTTGCAGTTTTTTTATATCTTTTTGCCTAGTTTCGTGTAAAATTTTTAATTTATAAATAAAAAACTAAAAAATGCACTCTATAACTATGTAAGGTGTGATTTTTGGGTTGGGATAAGCATTTATTTAAAAAACCTATCCGATATTTGTGATAAAACCTATTTAAAGACAAATAGTATAAAGCGTAAGGGGAGAGCATATATATTAAAAATATATAAAAAAGTAATTTTTCTATAAAATAATGATGTAAAAATAAATTATTTTATTAAAAAGCCTTGCACTTTACTCGTTACTTGTGGTAAACTAAATAGGGATATTCTGCACTAGTTGCAGTAAACTAAATAAATTAAAAAAAATTTTAAAGGAGAAAAATATGAAAAGAATTTTATCATTAATTTTAGTATTAATGATGGTTTTACCAATTTTCGCTTCTTGTAAAAAGGCGGGGGCTGGTAATCCTCCAAGTACTTCTACTTCTTCTCAAACTCCTAGTGCTCCTAGCCAAGCGCCAAGTAGTTCTAGCGAAAAGCCAAGTAGTTCTAGCGAAAAACCTAGTTCTTCTAGCGCAAAGCCAAGTAGTTCTAGCGAAAAATCTAGTTCTTCTAGCGCAAAGCCAAGCAGTTCTAGCGAAAAATCTAGTTCTTCTAGCGCAAAGCCTAGCAGTTCTAGCGTAGTTACTTCATCTTCTTCTGACGACGGAATGGGTGGCGGTTCTCAAACTACTACTACAGGTTTTAACTACGAAGACTACAGAGAAGTAGATTCTGATTACAACAGAAACTTATTCTACTATAACGAATTAAAGTTCGAAGTAGCAGACCCTACCGTTATTTACATTAGCGATAAAAACAGTACCGAATACGGATACTTCTACGCTTATGGTACTTCTGACCAAATTGGATGTGTAGGCTTCCAAGCATGGAGAAGTAAAGATATGGTAAACTGGGAAGATATGGGACCTGTATACTTACCAGACTTTAATAATAACTGGGCTTATACAAACTATTGGGCTCCAGAAATTATTTACGACGAAGCAGGTATGAATATTGGTGGCGAACAATTCCACTACTTTATGTTCTTCAACGCAGAAAAATACGATGCTAGCCAAGACTTCGTTTCTGGTACGGATAGAGCAACAACTCAACACTTATCAGTATTATACGCAAAAGAGCCAAATGGTCCTTTCTATCACCCAAACGGAATTAAAAATAGCGATAACAAATCTTTATCCGTTAACGCTCCCGTATTCGACTTCTCAACTGCAAACACTGCAATTGCAAGCGATATAAGATGTACTAACGTTATCGACGCATCTCCATTTGTAGACGACAACGGAACTAAGTATCTATACTATTCCGGTTGGGGCGCTAGTAAAGCAGGTTCTTCTAATCAATGTATTTACGGCGTAAGAATGAAAGACTGGTTAACTCCAGACTACTCAACTACAAACGTAATTTGTCAAACTCACCGTATGACCGTAGGTGGTGCTCTTGTAGATCACGAAGGTAGAGGTTCTGGCGCATGGGTTAACGAAGGTCCGTTTATGATTAAGAGAAACGGAACTTATATGATGACTTTCTCTATTTACCCTTATACAGACGTAAACTACCAAGTAAGACTTGCAACTTCTTCTAGCCCACTTTCTGGATTTACAAAACTAGATCCATATAGTGGTGGTACGGTTATTAAGTCTACTTACGATTGGGACGGCGTTGTAACTAGCGTTGGTCACCACAGCTTTATCGAAGTTGGTAACGAAGTTTATATTGCTTACCACACTTTTAAAGACAGAATGACTATTCAAAACGGTAGAGCCCTTGCAATAGATAAAATTCAATTTGTAAACTACAACGGAAAAGAAATTTTATATTGTAACGGACCTACTTACGGATATCAAGCATTACCTGTAGAAGTTAGCGGATACGAAAACGTTGCAAATGCAAGTAACGTAAGCGCAACCAGAGTACGTGGCGACTCTCCAGCGCTAAGTTATTTAACCGACGGATTAATTATGTATCACGATCCATCTGATATAGGTACTATTACTCAAGACGTTTACTTTAACGGTTCTACAAGTAGTTCGGGTGTTGCGCCAAGCATTACAATAGACTTTGGTAACGAATATAAAAACGTAAGAGCAATAATGCTACACTTTACAAGAGAGTATGCTCGTCGTTTATTAGATGGCGCTATTACTAAAACGACTATCACTTATTTATCTACAAGCGGAGATAAACAAGTTGTCGTAGACGATTGGCAATTTGATTATAGCAAATACAACTACGATATGATGGGCGTTGTTTACCCAGGTGGATCTGCTATATTAGAATTTGCAGAACTTCCTGTAAAGAAAATAGAAATTGAAATTGCAGGTAACGTAAATGCTAGTGGTTCAACTCAAACCTTTAAAGTTAGCGAAATTATGGTACTTGCTAATAAAAACAACACTACAATAACTCCTGTAAGCGACGAAAAACTTGCTACACCTTATTCTTATAAAAATGCAGAAGTTCCTGCAATTAAAAAGATTTACGAAGGTGAAACAATTGGTTCTGCAGTTGCAAACGGCGTTCAATTTAACACTACTTTCGGTTACGATTTAACAAACGATACTAAAACTACTAAGTCAATTAAGACAATGGGACCAAGAGACCAATTATCTTACTTTAAGGGCGTTAGTGGAGACGTTATCTACTTCGAAGGAAAGATTAACGTTTACGCGCCTGCATCTTATATGGGTGATAAGTGGCCAAAACTAGGACTTATTGCTAAAAACGACCAAGCATGTACCTTCTTCTATATCGACGCGGCTAACAACTATACGAATATGGCTGTTGGTTATACTCAAAGTAAGATTGGTGGTGGTGACTGGGACTGGGGTACTACGGAAGTTTTTAAAAACGCGCCTGGTATCGTATATAAAGGAACGGGTAACTACGTAAAACTTGCTATGGCAAGAATAGATAACTATTTCTACTTCTTCTTAGAAGATCAATTATTCTTCTCTAGTGCAGAACAACGTGGTATGCAAGACGACGTAGAAGCAGTTTACGGATTCCTATGCTTTAACTCTGGTATGGAAGTAAAAGATTATTCTTATATTACAGACAGAACTCAAGTTAACGCTAAGGTGGAAGAATTAAAGAAAAACGTTGTTGAACAAGTAAACGGTTCTACTTTTGGTAGTATCGAAGGTAACAAACAAGTTCAATCTGGTGTAACTTGGGACGTTAGTATGGACTACGCTTCTGACAACGTACACTACGCTAACAGAAAAGTTACTCTAAGCAAAAACGACGGAGCAGACAACCACTTATTCTTTATTAACGAAAACTCATCTAGATTATACCTAGAAGCAGACTTTAAGACGACTGGTATCGTTGGTCCAGAAAATTATGGTAAGTTTGGTATTATGTTTAGAAC
>JAGAUH010000234.1 GCA_017620875.1 Clostridia bacterium | reverse complement strand
TTTTTTATATCTTCTATAACGGAAAAATCTAGACAATAAGGATACCTTTCTATGTGGGCGACTATTGGTATAAAACCTTTTTTACAATAAGAATAAATCACTTCGGAAACGTCTTCTTCGCGTCCCATATCAAATTCTACAAGCACGGCTTTAGTGTTATTGAGAGTTAGGTGTTTTTTCTCAATAACGTTATTTATATCTCCGCTATAATGTTTTATTTCTTGACCTAAATATAAGCCGATACCTAGTTCTTCTGCAAAGGGTTTTATAGCATTATAAGAATCGTTAATTTCTTTAATAGACGCTTTAAAATTGTTTTTAAAATGCGGAGTTGCAATAATTTTTGTAACTCCGCACTCTTTAGCATTTTTTAACAAATTAACACTCTCGTCTATACTATTACTACCATCGTCTATAAAAGGAAGAACGTGTGAGTGAATATCTATCATAAACTATTATTCTTTATCGTCTGTCGATGCAGGCTCTACTTTTTCTTCTTCTAAATCTTCTTTGTCTACGTAATCGTAATAAGAACTACCATAATAATAATACTTATGTCCGTAGTAGTTGTAGTATTTAGCATAACCGTTGCTCTTTCTTACAAAGGTCATAACCGTACCTAAAACGTTTACTCTATTTTTATTCATTTCTGAAAAGGCTTCTCTTATTTGACTTCTTTTTGTGTAACCCGCAGCAACGACGAAAATTACACCGTCGGTTACCCTAGAAATGTTTACGTAGTCGGATATTTGTAATACGGGCGGAGCATCTACCAAAACAAAATCGTATTCTTGTCTAAGTTCTCCCATTAAAGCAACAAACTTATTACAGGTTAACGCAAGAGATGCGTTTGCAATTTTGCCACCCCTATTAATGATATCTACGTTAAATTTAGATTTTTTTATTAGTTGTTCTTTAGTAATTTTATCAACCAAATACTCTGACATACCGTTTTCGTTTTCTATATCAAAGGTTCTGTGAACTCTTGGTTTTCTAAAGTCTAAGTCTATAATAACAACCTTTTTTTCGTTTTGTGCAAGCGATACTGCAAGGTTACAAATTAACGTTGTTTTACCTTCTCCAGAAACGGCGGATTCTACTTGTATAACCTTTACTTTTCCGTCGTTAGAAAGATATAAAATATTATCTTTTAAGCGGTTATAACACTCTATTGCAGAACCGTAAGAATTTTGGTCTACTATTATGTTAGACGCTCTTTCTTGTCCGCCTCTTTTTTTCTTTTTAAACAAATCTAGAAAGCTCATTGTTCTGAACCTCCTTTAATATCGCCGATATCTTCTATATAAGTAATAAACATAGTTCCCGTTAAACGCTCTAATTCTTCTTTGCTCTTAATAGTATCGTCAACTTTGTAAATTAATAATACTAGTGCGGCGGAAATAAGCATGCCAAGTACTATACCAATAACGGGTGCTTTAGTAGGCTTATACGCTAATACTCTAGCAGGTAGTCCGCTTGGATCGTCTAAATTTTGCTCAACGGAAATTGCTACTTTACCAACTAAATTTATACTTGCAGAGTTTATAGATTGGTCGTCTGCTTGTATCCAACGAGCACCTAAAACGTTTATTAAACTCTTTGCAATTTGATAAGCCGTAACTTTAACTTGTTGCGGTGTTAAACTATAACTACTAAATACGATAGTAAAAAACTCGGTAGAACTTGCAGAAATATAAGTACTTCCACCGTAAATATTTACTAAACCTTGGTCGTAATACTTTTGATCTACGTATTCGAAATCTACGTTGTCTACACCGTTTTTGTCGGCGTTATTTTCTATCCAATGTCCTACGATTTTGCCAGAAGAATCCGTACCAGAAACGTCAGAACGTAATTCTGGTAGTGCCAAATAGGCTTGTAACCTTTGATAAGTGGTTTCTAAACTAGAATAAGGTACGTCTTTTAAAACCATCCTGACAGAAGACGAGCAAACGTATTTTCTTGCCTTGTTAGCATTCATATCAAGTAGCGTAACAGAAGCGCCACAAATAATAATGATTGCAAGTAACCAATACCAAATCATTTTAAAGACTAAAAATAATCCTTTAAAGGTAACTCCGCTTTGGTCTAAAATTTCCTTTTTTTCCATTTATCTCTCCAACAATATAAATATCTTTTATTATTATACTAAATTTTTTTACTAGTTTCAAGTACTTTTTTATTTTTTATTATTTTTTGTCAAAATTTAGATACTTTTTTATAAATTCTTGCACGTTTTTTTCTTCTCCGTTGTCGGTTGGATAATAATATTTGTGGTCTTTTATTTTTTCCGGTAAATAATCTTGCTTAATATATCCGCCGTAGTTATGTGGATATTTATACCCTTTACTTGCTTCTTTTTCTTCCGGATTGCCGTACGGTGCGTTTTTTAAATGCCCCGGTACGTCGTCGTAATATAAAGTTTCGGCATCTTTTTGGGCAAGCCCCATAGCGTTTACTACGGAATTAGACTTTGGACTTAAGCAAACGTAAATTATTGCGTGGGACAAAGGAATAAGCCCTTCTGGTAAACCCATATTTTGTAGTGCCGTTAATGCCGATACCGCAACGACTAACGCATTGCTATTTGCCATACCAACGTCTTCGCTTGCGTGGGCAATTAATCTTCTTGCAATTAATTGCGGATCGCAACCAGCTTGGATAAGTCTTTGAGAGTAAAATAAAGCCCCTTCTGGACTAGAGCCCCTTAAACTTTTACAAAAAGCCGATAGCATATCGTAATATAAACTTGTATCTACCGATAAAGCCTTGCGTTGAATAGATTGTTCGGCATCTAATTTTTTAACGATTATTTTGCCTTGGTCGTTAGGCTTTGTAGTTAAAACTGCAAGTTCTAACGCGTTGTAAGCAACCCTTAAATCTCCACCGCTAGCATATACCAAGTGGTCTAGTGCGTCTTCTTCTACAACGGCGTCGTATTTCCCTAAGCCCCTTTCTTCGTCTTTTAAAGCCTTATTTAAGCATTTTTTAATATCTGCCGAATCTAATTTTTCAAACTTAAAAATACGACATCTAGAAACTATAGCCGGCGTCATAGAAGAATAAGGATTTTCGGTTGTGCTACCAATAAAAATTATATCCCCTTTTTCTATTGACGGAAGTAAACTATCGCTTTGCGCCTTGTTAAACCTATGGCACTCGTCTAAAAGTAAATAAGTTTTTTTGCCATATGCTCTTTTTAAT
>JAGAUH010000233.1 GCA_017620875.1 Clostridia bacterium | reverse complement strand
TAGCAAATTTTAAAATAAAGGCTATTTTAGTTTTAAAACGATACACCTATTATTCGTCATATAATTAAATATTATAAAAAACATACTAATAGGCATAAAAAAGTAAAAAAATAGAAAGTGAATCTCGTAAGAGTTTTTGCTCCACCGATTATCTTTTTTAAAGATATTAATCACTTTCTATTATTATTTTATTATATTTTTATATTTTGTCAAGTCTTTATCTTAGATTTATAAAGCATAAAAGCAGACAAAGTAAAACTATCGTCTATTAAATTTTCGTTTATTTTTTCTTGCAATTCTTCTTTAGAAAGTAAAATCGTTTGCTCTATTCCTTCTTCTTGCAAATCTTTATTATAACTAGAAATATCACAAACAAAAATATCGCATTTATTACTAGTTAAACCGCTATCTACCGTAACGTTACCAATAAAAGTAACCTTATTTGCCACGGCTCCAATTTCTTCTAGTAGTTCTTTTTGGGCATTTTGCTCGCTAGAAAGTCCCACTTCTCCAAATCCCCTAGGAAAAGATATTTGAAACTTGCGTATTGCGTGGCGATATTGGTTTAACAATACTAATTTACCATTTATTATTGGTATTATAACAACCCCGTTACTATTAGTTGTAGAAATAACGCGTTCGTAAGTAAAAAAACCGTTTTCACCTTGTATTAAATCTACCACTAGCATATTATAAGCACTTTTATATATAACGCCTATTTTACAATGGTTTTTTCTTTGAAATTTTTTTATAATTTTTTTATCGGTTACTATAGAATAAACTTGAGATTGACTAAACAGTTGAGGATTTTTATCCATTAGTTTAAAGTATTCTGTTAGTGGTTTTGTAACTACCATTATTTCCTCCTAAAGAAAAAAGTAAATCCATAAAATCAGTTCTAATATTAAGCAAACTATCTAAAATAGACGGCAAGCCTTGCTTATTAAATTTTTTAATAAAAATATTTATAAAACTCTCCACAAAACTTAATGCAACTATAGAGATAATAGAAGACAATATAAAGTTAATATTTATCCAAGACAAATATTGTTTATTTTTAAATAGCGTATTAGATAAAGAAAAACTAAATTTATTTTCTAAAAAAGATAACCCTAGCGAAATTAAACAAAAAACCAATATATATCCTAACGCAACAACAAAGCCTTTTAACGTTTTTTTAAATACACTAGCAATCCACTTTGTTTTATCCCAACGCAAATCTTTTTCGTACAAGCACCCTAAATTTTCGTCCTTTGTTTTTAAAGATTTTTTGTGTTTTGCAAAACGAATTGCCCTTTCCCACTTTTTTTTGCTTATGGTTTTTTTAGGAAGTACGTTTTCTCTATTATCAAAAAACAACGCAATACGGTTTATTAAGTCACTTTTAAAAGAAAATTCCCCGTCTTTCCAATTATCATAATGCTTACTAACCCCGTTAATACTATCTTCTACCGTGTAGTTATAACAAAGATTAATTATTTCGTTGGCAACTATTTCTTCTTCTAAAAGGGGACTGCTTATGTAAAAACTAGACCTATTAAAAGAATCTACTTTTACAATTTTTTCCTTTTCTTTTAAGAATTTTAAGGCTTGTTTTATCCTTAAGTTTATTGTTTCGTTTTTAAATGTATACACTAGTAAAATGCCAGTTATTTTATCATAAAACTCTTTAAACCCCATTTTAGGTACTTGCTTTGGTTTAATGTTGCTTGTTTCGTTTACACTTAATTGCAAAATCATTTTTACAAAACGATATACCATTAAATAATCGGCAGAGTTGCAATCTTTATCTTCTGCAAGTTCTTTTAACTCGGACAAGTTACTATATTGCAAAGCATAAATAACTTTTAATATCAGTTCTTTATTGCTAGAGTCTATTGGTAAGTTAGAAAAAATAAAACCATTTTCGCTTGCGTAACACTTTTCTAACGAATGTTGCACGTATTGAGAAGCCGTACACATTTTATCGTATAAAGATAACCTTATTGCTCCAAGTTTAAACAATTCTAATAAAGAAAAGTATGCCACGTCGTCTAACAACATTTCTTTTATAAATTGAGAGTCCGTCAACTGATTCATAGTTGTTACAACGGTATTACCCTTGTTTATTATTTCGGAAAACAATGCGTTTACACCGGGGGTTGCTAGTACACCGTTATTCTTTTTGCCTTTGCTTTTAGATTTTATATTATCTCTACTATATTTCTTTACAGAATCTAATTCGAATAAATATACTAACTTGTTCATTTTTTCTCCCTATTTTTTCTTATACCTATTATAGCATAGCAACCCTAAGTATTCAATAAGAAAAACTGTAATATTTACAAGATTATAGTATATAATACAAAATTTATTTTTTGTAAAGTGTAGTAGTAAATTTTTGATATAATTTTAGTTTAATAGTTCTTATTATTTCTTTTCGTTTTTATACCACTCGCCTTTTTCTATCGTGCCGTCGGCATAATAAAAAACTCCGCGACCGTGTTTTACGTTATCTTTAAAATACCCTTCGTATCGATTACCGCTAGCAAAATAATACACTCCGTAGCCTTGCCTTTTATGATTAACCCACTCACCTTCGTACCTGTCGCCACTTGCCATATATCCTATGCCGTAACCATGTCTTTTATCGTTTAACCACTCCCCGTCGTACTTGTTTCCGCTAGAATAATAATGTACTCCACGGCCATTTTTTTTGTCGTTTTGCCAATTCCCTTCGTATTTTTCGCCACTAGCATAATAATATATTCCGTAGCCGTGTTTTAAGTCGTCTTTCCACTCGCCCTCGTACCTGTCGCCGTTGGCGTAATAATATACTCCGTATCCACAAGGATAACCGCGATAAAAATCACCTTCGTATTTTTCGCCGTTACTTAAAAACATAGTTCCTTTTCCACTTTTTATATTGCGTTTCCACTCACCTTTATAAATATCGCCGTTAGTATAATAATAAACGCCAAAACCATTTCTCTTGCCATCAGCAAATTCCCCGTCGTACCTACTGCCATCTAAATAATGACACTCGCCACGTCCGTGCATTTCGCCCAACTTAAATTGTCCGGTATACGTAACTCCGTTATTTCCCACAAACATACCCTTTCCGTGCGGTTTGCCAAACAACACTTCGCCATCGTAATGCCCATCTCTATATTCTATACGTGCCATTATATTTTCTCCTTTTATACAATTTTATCATTAAGGGTTTTTTGTGTCAACGTTAGGCTTAGTTTTATTTGGTTTTAGCCCCAACTTCGCCATATAGCCCCACTTTTGTATTATTTAAAAGCAACTCGGTTTTAAATTATTTAATAATCAATTCTTTTTACCATAAAAATACCCCCTTTGTTTTTCCACAAAGAGAGTATCCCAAAACGAAGCGCTTAAT
>JAGAUH010000232.1 GCA_017620875.1 Clostridia bacterium | reverse complement strand
AAGTAATTTGATACTTGTCCTATTTTTATGCATTAATACAAGTATAAACCCCTAAAAATAGGTTAAAAACCTATTCCTAGGGGTTGTTTTTATTTAAAATAAGCCTATTTTAAATTTTTTATAAAATTTTTGAATAAATTATCTTGACATTTCATGATTTTTTTGTTTTTTTAATTATGATTTTATTTTTTGTGGTAAAATTTAAGCGATTATTAATTTTTTAAAGCGTTAAACTTGCGCCTTAACCCCTATATAACACCCCACACTAAAAACACTTTTACCAAACGCAGTATTGACTTTTTGCCAAATTAAATTTATAATATAATAAAATAAATTTTGGTGAAATTTTAAACACGTAAAAAGCCAAATTAAGCAATTTACAGGTGATTTTAATGAACGTTATAAAAGAAAAAGAATTTTACACGGGGATGCAAAAACTTGCAGAGTTAATGAACGACACAAAAACCGACCACCCCACACAAGAAGATTATTTTATGGCTTGGTATACTTTAAACAATACTCCGATAAAATCGGGATTAGATATTTTTGTTTTTTGCGCCGCTTTAAATTTACTAAACACCTTAGAAGAAGAAACCAAAAAACAATATTGTTTAGATAGATATTTTACAATTTTATATAACGCTATAGAGCAAATTAATTCTCCACTTATATCTACGTACGCTAACAACGAAGAACGTTTTGTTTTTATTAGATTTTACGACGTTTTCAATTTTTCATTTAGTTTTAAAACGACAAGCAAGGATTTAGTGCCAAAACAATATTTTAACAACCCGCCTATCCCATTTGATTCTATAAGAAAAAAGAGAATTGCCCCAACCCTATTTAAAATGGCTATACAAAAATTAGCAAAACGTAAAACGGTTGGCGGAAAGAGTTTAGAACAACTTTTAAAAGATGAAGTTGAACTTTTTAAAAGTGGCTCTTATACTTTTATAAATGGTAATTACGACAAAATTGATATAAAATCTTTAACGCCAAAAGACCAAATAGATATTGAAGAATATAAAAAACGACTTTTAGAAATAAAAGAACAAAACCTAGCCGAAATTCCTTTAGATGCAAGACCTAAAACGTTAGATTTTGACTTTGATAAAGAGCCTTACGTAATAATAAGTTATTCTCGCAAAGATTTTGTAGAAGTTTATTTGTTTTTGGCTAGTTTATACAACCAAGGCTATCGTTTTTGGTATGATAACGGAATGTTAGGAACGGACAAATAGACGCAAACGAAATGCTAATAAACTCCATATCCAAGCGTAACGTTACAATAGAAAACGCATATCATTTTAAAGAAACTCTAACTAAAATTATTGAAAACGAAAAAGCAAAAACGATACACCGATACGAAGATTTTGGTAGTATTTCTTATTTGACGGATATAATTGCAAAGATTTTTAATTTATAAACTATTAATACGCAAAAAGGAACTTTATGAAATATTGCGACTTGCATTGCCACTCTACTTTTTCCGATGGCACTAATACGCCAAAACAACTTTTAGAACTTGCTAAAAAAGTAAATTTATCCGCATTGGCGTTAACCGACCACAACACGATAGACGGATTAGAATCTTTTTTACAAGAAAGTAAAAATTATGATATTTTACCAATTGCCGGCATAGAGATTTCTACGGAATATCAAGACAAATCTATACATATCGTAGGACTATTTTTAGATAAATCTTATTTTGAAACTATAAAAGATTTTTTAAAAATCCCGTTAAAACGAAAGGAAGAAAGCAACCGACTACTTGCAATAAATTTAAACAAAAACGGATATAAAATAGATTACGAAAAAATAAAAAAAGAAGCAACGAGACAAATAAACCGAGTTCACTTTGCAAAGCAACTAATAAGCGGTGGCTACGTAGACTCCGTAGAAAAGGCTTGCCAAACGATTTTAGCAGAAGATAACGGAATTTATATTCCACCAAAAAGACTATCTAGTTTCGAAGCAATTGCGTTTTTAAAATCAATAAAAGCCGTGCCCGTTTTAGCCCATCCGCTACTAGATTTAACCCAACGAGAATTGCCCGATTTTTTAGCAAAGGCAAAAGAGTTTGGACTTATTGCAATAGAATCGTCTTATTCTACCTACACCACTCAAGAGCAAGAGTTTTGCGAGAAACTTGCAAAAGAATACGGATTATTAAATAGTGGCGGAAGCGATTTTCACGGCGACAACAAACCCGATATAAAATTAGGAATAGGCAAAGGAAATCTTTTAGTTCCGCTTGAATACGCAACCAATTTACTAACCGAAAAAAACAAACTTTAAACCATATTACGAGCCCCGTTTTTTATGGGGCTCGTAGCATTTTAACTCTTTAATATAATTTTACACAACAACAAAAACGGATTGAGATTTAACACAAAACTCAATCCGTTGCAGTATAAACATTATAAAAAGTGCCCTATAAGTCGGTTTTTGGGGGTTTTTCTTGTTTTTTTGGCGCTAACAACAACTTAGAATGTTGACGTTTATGCACTTCTCTTAAAACAAAACTTAGTATTATAACAAAGACTATTAAAACTATATTAGTTATTAGTCCATACTCAATACCATACGCTCCGCCGTTTAACAAACTATTTTTTTCTTTGAAATAAAAAATAGAAGATTCCGAAATAGAGCCGTTTATATTAGAGCCTATTACCGAATAAAATAAAACGTTCCAAGTGGTATGAAAACCGCTACAAACGTAAACGTTATCGTACACGTCTAATAAAAGCGAAAAAATATAAGATATGCAAAGTAAATTTATTATTGCCACAACCGAATATTTTGGTTGATAGGTAAAAAGTTCTGCTAGGTGAGGAATACAAAATACTACGAAAGATACTATTACGCAAATATGTATATTAAACCTTTCTTTTAATCTATTTTCTATCAATCCACGACAAAGCAATTCTTCTGCCAAGGCGTAAATTACAAACGCACCCAAAGAAAAAATTACTTTTTTAATATTTCTATTAGGGTTTAAACCTATAAAGTGATATTGTTTAAATATAACCAACACCCCTAGCACTATTAAAACGGCAACAAACGCATAAAGCATACCAAGGCTAAACTTCCAAGCGTCTCGTTTTTTAATCCCTAAGGAAGACGGTGGTTGCTTATCTATTTTTTTTACGAATACTATCGTTAAAACAATGCTTATTACGTGGCCATAATAAATAATAAGTTCTAAACTTTCCGCTTGTATAAACTCTCCGTAAAAGATATCGTAACCGCCAATTAAATGAATTAACAATAGCAATATCCCCGTAGCGAAAATATTAGAAATATATATTACCCCAAACTTTAACACCACTTTAATTAGGTATAACCACCTATTTTCTACGTGATTATTAGTAAAAGGGTTTATGCTCGTCCAAAAATTTTCCATAAATACATTGTACCATTTTTTGTAGAAAAAGTAAACTATTTATCTATTTACGTCTTTTTTAGTAAACCCATACTAAAATACTACCCCTTTTTTAATTAGAGAAATTAGTATAGACCCACTTTAAAATTAATAAATCTTTTTTCTGTTTAGTTGACAAATTTTTATTATAAAAGTATAATAAGTATGAAAAGTATAACTTATTATACAAAAAGGAGTTTTAATATGGAAAAAACTAAAACTAGCAAAACTAAATACGTTGGCGTTTGTAAAGTTGGAGAAAAGGGCCAAATCGTTATACCTAAAGAAATAAGAACTATGTTTGATATAACCCCAGGAGACTCTGTTATTATTCTTTGCGACAAAGAAAAAGGCATTGCCTTATTAAAAGCAGACGTTATTGATGATTTAACAGATAAAGTTTTGAAACAATAAGGATTTATTTTTATGAGTATAATAATAATTAACAACGTTTGCAAAAACTACAAAACAAAAAAGGCATTAGACAACGTATCTTTAACCATTGAGAAAGGGGAATTATTTGGACTTTTGGGTGTAAACGGTGCTGGAAAATCAACCCTTATTAAAATTCTTTGTGGTTTAACAAAAAAAACAAGCGGATCCGTTTTAATAAATAATTTTGATTTAGATAAAGACCTTGATAAAATTAAAGAGATAATAAACATATCCCCCCAAGAAACCGCAGTTGCAAACAACTTAACGGTAAAAGAAAATTTAGAATTTTTT
>JAGAUH010000231.1 GCA_017620875.1 Clostridia bacterium | reverse complement strand
TCCGTCGATTAATACGTCGTATACAAATCCGTTGTTGTTTAAAGTAAAGGTGTAATTGCCTTCCCCATTATAATTAGAAACTTTTGTAACCGAAGTGGTTGTGCCAAGTTCGGTTATTTTAATATTGTCGATATAAACGTTTCCGCCACCGCCAACAAACTTAGCCCATAAAATAGTACCGTAACCTATAGTATCCCCACTAAGAATAGTAGAGAAACGACGTACTTTACCATCATTTACAGAACCTAGTAACAAGTTTTGACTCCAAGAAGAATTTTCCGTTCTAAACACTAAATCTCCCCTTGTAGTTCCTTCGGTAGCGTAATCGAAAGATATTGCGTAATATTTACCAGAAGTATATCCTACGTTGTACCACATATAAGAACAACTAGGTCCTTTTAAAGTTAAATATCCATAGCAATCGTAAGTAATGCCTTCTACCGTGCTAGGCGTAATTTTTAAAACTCTACCTTTACTAAATCCGTATTGAGTAGGCGCGTTTACTATAGATACGTTATCGTAATATTGATATAGTGGATTGTGCCCTATATTAGATTGAGTGGTATTATGTATAGTAGTTACGTCGTAATCACTTGTAAAAATCACGTTAGAATAGGTTTTTAAAGTATAAACGTCGTTGTTAGAAAGCCTTAAAGTTAAAGTCAATTCCCCTAAGTATTTACTAATTAGTTCGTTGCTAATATAAACCATATTACCGCTTTGCCAATAGTCGTCGGAAGAAACTACGGTAGAACCTATTTTTAAACTCTTAACGTAAGTTCCGTTAAAATCAAAACTAAATCCTACTGCCCTTTCTAATCCGTATAAAGCGTTACCCACGTTACTACTCGTAATTTGAGTTGCAATAGAGTTACGACAAACGACTTTACAAGTTGGTGGCGTATATAAACCAGAATCGGTTATAGGTTTAATTTCGTGGTCGCCGTCTGCTAGAGATAATGCGTAATCTTCTTTTAAAACTAAAGTTTGCCTTTCTTGATCATAACTAAAACTGTCAGACGGAATAATTTCGCCGTCTACTTTAACGTAGTATATAGTTGCCCCGTTTAAACTAATAGGTAACTCTAAATCTAATCCGCCAAGTCTGTTGTAATAATATACGTCTTGACTAAAAGATACTTGACCGGGAACTAGAGAGTTAAATATGGCAATAAATTCTACGTTGCTATTTGGCATTGTAAAAGTATCGCCAATTTTATAAATAATCTCGTTATATTGCCAACCAACAAACTCGTGCCACTCTTTATACAAACTAGTAGACGGTATCGTAAACGTATCACCTTGTTTTTTATATTCTAAAGTAGGCGCAGTTCCACTAGCGTCGCCTTTGTTAAATATAACGGAATACGTTTGCGTCCATACGGCAACGAATTCTACGTTACTAGCAGGCATTGTAAACTCTTGCCCTGCAACGAAAATATCCCCACCATAAGCCCAACCTTCGAAAATGCAATTTTCTTTAGAAAGTTCTGCAGTAGGTATAGTAAAAGTATCCCCTACTTTTTTATCTTCTACGTTAGGTGTAGCCCCGCTACCTTCGTTTAGGTTAAAGGTTATTTTGTAATAGATTTCTACCAAAGAACTACTACTTTGTTCGCTAGAAGAATTGCTACTGCTTGGCTTGCTAGAAGAACTAGATTCTTCTTGGCCAGAAGAAATGCTAGAACTTTCTTGACTAGAAAAACTTGTTTGCTCTTTACTAGAACTCAAACTGCTAGAAGAATCTTCTTGACTAGAACTACTCGTAGCACTACTAGGATTAGAAGCTACGGGATTTGAGTTTCTGCCGTTGCACGCAGTTACCGCGCAAAGCGCAAAAAGCAAGGCAAGCAAAAACAATAAAATGCTCTTTTTCATGTTTTACTCCTTTTTCTTTTCGTTTATTGTAAAAAATATTTTTTTACAATACTCGTTAGAAATATTTTACCATAATTATTATTACAATTCAAGTGTTAATTCTTGCAATTTAGTAGCCGTTGTGTTACAATTTTACTGTAATAAAAAATAAAGGAGTTTTTATGACGAAAGAAACCAAAATTTTCGACACTCTAACAAAAATTCCGTTAAAAATAGAAAAAACGGAAGACACAAACAAAATTACGCTAATAGGCAGGGCGTTATCTTCCCCTATCCGCATAGAGATATTAAGGCTACTAAACAAAGGCAAAGCCCTACTTTTATCTGAAATAGCAGAAGAACTTAATTTGCAAGTATCTTCTACGGCGTTTCACCTATCCGTGTTAGAAGATGCCAATTTAGTCAACGTAGAGTTTTCTACTAAAAGAAAAGGCACGCTTAAATATTTTAGTTACAATGCGTACAAAGAAATATCCATAATATTGCGAAATATCTCGCCCCCTAACAACGCACCATCTCCAATAGTTTACAATATTCCTATCGGCAGTTTTGTAGATGCAAAATTTACTAATTCTTGCGGGATAAGCACCGCAAACGAACTTATTATGGAAAACAACCCCAACAATTGTTTTATACCTAATAAAATAGACGCTCAAATAATTTGGAATAAAGGTAGCGGTTATTTAACTTACGCTATCCCTAACGATTTTGCTTTTAAAGGAACTTTAGCGGAAGTAAATTTATCATTAGAACTATGCTCGGAAACAAACGGATACAATGCCGACTATCCTAGCGATATAACCTTTAGTATTAACGGGGTAGAACTTTGCACTTATCTATCTTTAGGCGATTACGGTGACCATTACGGAAAGTACACCCCGCCTTGGTGGTATATAGAAAGCACCAAATACGGCGTGCTAACTAATATTTCTATAAGGTCTAACGGCGTGTATTTAAACGAAAAGTTAGTAAATAAAAAAATTAATTTAGACAATTTAAACCTAACTAACGATACTAAAATTTTGTTTACGTTGCAAGTTAAAGAAAACGCCGAACACGTTGGCGGATTTAATATTTTTGGCGAAAAATTTGGCGACTATAATCAAGCAATAGTGTTTAACGCTCTATACAAAAAATCAACTTAAATTTAAAAGTTACTTTTATCCTAACAAGCAATTAATTATACTAAAATATGCAAAAAACCGACTTATAGGTCGGTTTTTTCTATTTTTTGCCAATATTTAAAAATAATAACCCCTTAGATAATACGTAAGGGGCTATTGTTTTAATTAGTCGTTTTGTTATAAGTTACCAAAGCCAAAGTTGTCTATATACATACAACCACTTGCCATATTATCTGCGCAAATCCTAAACGCGATAATACTGCTATCGGTAAATTCCATATAAAAATGCTGTATTTCGCTACTAGCGGTTAGCGAAATGGGCTCGTCTTCTTGACCATTTCTTACAAGTACTAAACGATAATTTCCACTATCGTTATTTAAAATATAATCAAAGGTGATATAAAAATTAGTTCCGATATCAAAAGCACTCCAAATCCAACCCGTACCAGAAGTTGACTTTTGGAAAGTAAACACACCGTTATCCCCTTCGCTTTGAGAATGTTTTAGCACGGCGTTACTAGGCGTATAACAAAAACTTAAGTTGTCAAAAATATCTTGTTTTATCTCTCTCATAGCAGCGTCTTGAGTAGAATGCATATTGCCGTTAGCACCTGGCTCAACTAATTCTAAAATATTAGTGGTTTTAAAGTTTGTAAAATATAACTGATTACTCTTTAACTGAAAATACACGCAAGAACCATTGCTTAAAACAACCTTAAAGGTACTAACGTCGTAACATTGGTTTATTATATCTCTATTTAACGTTATTCCGCTTGTAGTAATGGTAGCGTCGTTTAAATCTAAATATCCACTATTTGCGTCGTAGTTGGTATGTGCATAAGCGTCTTTTTCTGTGTTCGTATAGGTAGTATCCCAAAGGTTTGTACCAAACTTTTGTATAGAAGTAATGGTTATTCCGTTATCAAATGTATACGGAATTAAAACGCTATCTTGTCCATATTTTACGCTAATTGGTTCAATAGTAATATATTTATTGTCTACTATGCCAATATTGTCAAACAACATATAGTTAGAATTGTCACCCGTTACCCCCGTAGAATAAACCCACCAACCTTTAATTTTGGTTGCGTCAATAGTTGTCGTGTAAGTGGTCCAAGTGCCTTTTGTTAATTCAAACGGTTTTTTTGTACCATCTAAATTTATAGTTTCAAAATAATAATTTCCGCCACCCGTTATATAATAATCGAAAAAGAAAGTTAAACTCTCACCTATAAAGTTAAAATCCCACCAAAGAGAAATATCGCTACTATCTACTTGGATATTTCTAAAAGTCAAAACTCCGTTATTCTGTTTTTCTATCGGCATATATTTAACCACTCTACCATATCCCGTTTTCGTTGTAAAACTAAGTTGATTACTATCTTGCGTAAATGCTATATTTCCATCGTTTTTTTCACCCTTAGAAAATTCTGTAGAAGAACCATAAATAGTAGTCGTTTCGTCGTAGTTAGTATACCAAACCATATTGCTAGTTAAAGAAAATTTTATAACGTCGCCATTATCTAACACTAACCTAAAGGTTTCCGTGTCGTAAATTTGATTAAGCAATCCTTCTTTTATCGTTATTCCCGTAGAAGTAACCGTTACGTAACTAGTATCTAAAACACCTGCGGAACTATCAAAGTTATGCTCGTTAGAAGTAGTATCCCAATCTCCAACGCCCTTTCTCGTTAAAGATTTAACGGTTGTGTTTTCAAACTCACCTGGCAGAGTAACGTTAGTATTGCCATAAACGAATTCTGCATGGTTTCTCGTTAAATAATTATTATCGCTTGGTAAATCCGTTTCGGTAGGTTCTAGTGCAATAACAAAATTATCAATATAAAGACACATAGCACTCCAATTAGTTGCACTAGTGTTATGTTCTGTATAAAAACGCATACCTTTTAATTCTGAAACGTCTATTTTTTGTTCCACGTGTCCTGTATAATAACCAGTTTCCGAATTATAGTTAGAATTTAAACTTATTTTACTCTCCCCACCACTAGTATCAAGAATATGGAACACAAACGCATTGCTTAAATAAGCGGAATAATCAAAACTTACTATAATAGTTCCACTTTCAGGAAAATTCAACACGTCCATTTGGCCGCTTGTACCATATTTCCACCAAATATAATCACAATTATGGTAGTTTGCAATAGTTAATATACCATTGTCGTTTGCAGTTTGATCACCTACACCTAAACGAATATACAAACTAGGAGTATACTTTAGTGCCATGCTTTTCCTATTTATGTCCAACTCTACACTATCCATATTAGTGTCTTGTGCAATAAACGTGTTATGAGAACCTATATACTCCGCATAAACGTTAGTTTCGTCAAAGTTAGAAGAAAACAAATTTGTACTATTTATAGTAATAACTTGAGTAGTTCCGTCAGAAAACTCTAAGGTAACCGCTTGAGAGCCGTACCATTGGTTAGTAAGCCCCGTTTCTATTGTGATATAATTACGACGTATAGTAAAGTAATTTGTATTTATATACCCACCGTACGCTCCTAACAAATCGTAATTATCATTATAATTTGTTCCTGTGTTTTCCGTTAAATTATCTACCGTGCTGTCGTATACGTTAGTACCTTGTCTTTTTGCAGAAAGCAATACTACGTCGTTACTAAACGTTCCGCCAATAGTTGTGGTTTTTCCGTAAGAAGTGCTAGCATTTGGTTCTTCTATTTTAGCACTACCAAAAGTATACGGCAAACCCAAATAGTAATTTGCAGATAACACTTTATAAGCAACGCCCCAACCCCTAACGGCAACGTAATTTGCACCGGCACTTAGCGTATTAGTTTCGCTAAAAAGATATTTTCCGTTTATAAATATACTATAAGTTCCGCCACTTTTATATACGCCTAGTTTAACGCTACCCGTTTTATAATTGTTTAAGTGGGTTGCATTTTTACTTTTTACGCTATTTTTTTCTTTTTCTGACAATGCATCCCATTTAAAACTACCGTTTATAACCGGACAAGCAACAACTAGATTATCCGCACCTAAATCCTCATTAGAAGGCATATTTAAACATACAAACATACCGCTATATGCTTCGCCCACACCCGTAGAAAACCATAATCCTAGTTTGTTATATTGTATACCGCCTATAGTCAAGTAATCTGTAACTTGTAGTTCCGCCTCAAAATAAAACTTGTCATAACTTATATATGCCGTCCCCATATCAGTGGTTGCGTAAAATGATTCTTCACTATTTATTAAACTGTTTTCCTCATCTCTTGGGGTTACCAAAGGTTGTGTAACCGTAGGACCATTATTTCCAAAATAAGCCGTTTCGTATGGGGTAAATACCGCCCCAAAAGACGTGCTATTAGTGACTACAAAAGTGTTTTGGCTACCAACGTACGTTCCGTTTTTTGTATAATACGCTAGTTTGTATTTGCTATTTGGCGTGCTACTAAGTGTTAAAGTGCTACCATAACTAGCCGTAAAAGTAGTGCTATTACCATTTACTTTTATAGTTCCGTTGGTAGTAGGATCTATAGTAATGGTATAATTTCTTGGGGTATAAACAACTTCTATATTTTGGTTACCTAAAACGGTATTTCCACCCACCTTGCTACTACTATAACTATACCCGTTTAAATACGGCGTGTTAATATTTTTATAAGTTTGTTTGTAATATAGCGTTTGGCTAACGGAAGTATAAGCGGTAGTTCCGCTGTTATATTTGTAATTAATAGTTTGCGTAAATTTCGTTTTTGTTAGCGTTGCAACCAAATTGGTTTTTTCGTTTATAAAATTATCGCCTTTAATAGTTGCAGATATATTTGGTTTTATATCTACGCTAGCATCCACTAAATCGCCGTTAGCGCCGTCTGTATCGTAACTAAAAATTAAAGTTCCTAGTCCGCCTATATTACCATTATCATAGGTTTTTTCCCTTAACATATTGTTAGATTTTGGTATTACTAAGGTTACGCTTGGCGTTTTATCGCTTTCGTCAAAATTATCTATTACACTATCGCCTTCTACTCTTAGCCTATCAACAAAAGTTCCATCCGTTGCCTGTCCGTGTATGCTTGCTTTTGTTAAGTCGTATTTAGAAATATTTACGCTAAAGTTTTGTGCCCTTATTTCTTCTCTACCAATTTTTACACTAACTCCCACGTCGTTATTAGTTACTTTTTTAGTGTTTACGTACATTGTACCAACGTTTTCTACGTAGTCGTTTGCGATATATTTTACTGCAAAGTTTAACCTTTGCCCTACGTTTATTACGTCTTTGCCTACTTGTATTTTTGTTCCGCTTAGTGTTAAATAGTCGTCAAAATAAGTTCCGCTTGTCTTTCCACTTATTAC
>JAGAUH010000230.1 GCA_017620875.1 Clostridia bacterium | reverse complement strand
TATGATTGCTTGTGATTGTAATAAGCCTTTAAGAGAAAAAATGCTAAAATATTATTCAGATGATAGTGTGTATTGTAATTTGCATGGAGAAATAAAGGAGAAACGCAATCGTTATGTTGAAATAGAAATTTTTACGGAGAACCATACTTTTGTTTCTAGGCTAGCATCAGGATACGTTGCGTTTATTATTTATGGAAGTTCTTGTATAGAAAAAATTGAGGTTGGAGATGTAATTGATTTTATTTCTGCGCCAATGTGTTTTTATAATGGGCACTATATGCCAATAGTATATTTAGAAAAAGAACAAGAAGTATTGTTGAGTTTTGAAGAAGGTAAAACAAATTATTTAAATTGGATAAATGATACTTTCAAATAGTTTTTATAGGAATTAGGGTAGAAGAATATACTTATTTGTGTACATACGAAGTTTTAAGGGTATATAACGGAGAAGTGTATGTAAATTTAACCCCTAGCAGAGAAGACAATACAAGATATAATTATAAGTAAGAATATATATAAACAAGGGGAAATACTTATGGAAGAATTGTTGGTTGTATTAAAAGATTTAGATTTAAAAGTGTTGGCGTAGCAATTATATAAAGCATTGTTTTGCTAGTAGAAATATTTTGCAATAAAAAACGTTATTTTATCTTTACTATAAATTTGATATATAGTATAATTTAATAAATAAAATAGTATGGAGAAACTAGCGTTGCCAAATAGAGAAAAGATTTTACAACAAAATAGAAAACCGCATATAAAAGTGGGGCAAACGTACTTATTTTATAATAAAAATACGCAAGGGCGAAAATATGCAAAATATAATTTTTAATATACAACGCTTTTGCGTAAACGACGGACCTGGTATAAGGACTACCGTGTTTTTAAAAGGTTGTCCGCTAAATTGTTTGTGGTGTCATAACCCGGAATCTAAAACTAATAAGCCGATAATTATGCTAAACAACTCTAAGTGTATTGGTTGTAAAAAATGTGTTAGCGTGTGTAATTTGCACGAGTTTAACGATAAGGGTGGGCATTTTATAGATAGGCAAAACTGTACTGCTTGTGGCAAATGCGTTAAAGAGTGTTTTGGTGCGTTAGAAATTTGCGGAGAAAAAACTAGCGTAAAAGATATTATTAAAGAAGTTTTAAAAGATAAAGATTTTTACCTTAGTTCTAAGGGTGGAATAACGCTATCCGGTGGCGATCCTTTATATAATATAGATTTTACTTTACAACTATTAAAAGAAGCAAAAAAACACGATTTGAATACCGCAATAGAAACAAGCGGTTTTGCTAGGTGGGAAGATATTTTAAAAATAACCCCTTACGTAGATTTATTTTTGTACGATTTTAAAGAAACCGATAACGATTTGCATAAAAAGTTTACGGGTGTTGGAAACGAGTTGATACTTAAAAATTTATACAAATTAAACGATATGGGTAAACAAATTATACTAAGGTGTCCTATAATTCCTAATTATAACGATAGGCAAGAGCATTTTAAAAAGATAGGGGAACTAGCTAGCGAACTAAAAAATATTACTCACGTAGAGATAGAGCCTTATCACGATTTGGGTATAAGCAAGTGTAATGCAATAGGAAAACCTTATGAGTTAAACGACGTGATTGTTGCAACGGAAAAAGATATTTTACAATATATAAAAACAATTTCTTGTTATACTACTAAGCAAGTAAAAAGAGCGTAATAAAATAAAAATAGCCCTACTTTTTTGTTAAAAGTGGGGCTATAAGTTTGTTTTTAAGGTAAAATTTACTTTTTTGTAATTTCGTCAAACGCAATAGTTAAGGCTTTATTAATTTTTTGCATTTGCTCTATTGAGATTTTTATAATTTTGCGGTCGTAAGTAATAAGTCCGTTAGTTTCGTCTTCTACGTCGCAAATTTGCGTTAGCACGGCACCATTTAATCCGTTATTAATACAAGGTAAAACTTGGTCTAAATAAAGGCTAGTAATCTCTTTTTCAAACTCTAAACTAGATAATATTTTTTTATATCCATAAGTCTTTTTTTGGTTAAAAGAGTGGGCTAATATTTTATAAGAATAACCGCCAAACTCAGATAAAATTAGAGGCTTTTTGCCATTTGCCTTTAGTTTTAGTTTTTTAAAATAAACGTGCTTGCTATCTACGTCGCTTTTAGATTTTTTAAACCAACCGGAAGTTGTGTCAAAAATTTTGGTAGAGTCTTGTTGTTTTAAAATTTCGTAAACGTTATCTGCGTTAAACTGTCCCCAACCTTCGTTAAAAATAGTGTAATAAACTACGCAAGGGTGGTTGTGTAAAAACTTAATTGTTTCCGAGCAGTGTTTTAAAAAAATAGTTTTTCTTAGTTTGTTGGCAAAAGGTCTTGGTTGTCTTTTTACGCCAATGGTAGGCAACGCCGTATCTAACAAAAAGTTATATTTTCCACTATTTACCATATCTTGCATAACTAGTATGCCAAGTTTATCGCAGTAATAATAAAACAAATCGGGTTCTATTTTTGCGTGTTTTCTCAAAGTATTAAAACCTAGTTTTTTTGCGTTTAACACGTCTTGTACGTAGCCCTGTGGAGAACTAGGTAAATATATTCCGTCGGGGAAATATCCTTGGTCTAGTAACGCGTTAAAAAATATTGGCTTATCGTTTAAACAAATATATTTATATCCGTTTATTTCTTGTACGGATATATCTCTCAAAGCAAAATAAGAGTAAACTAAGTCCGTTCCGTCGGATAGGGTAAAATCGTATAAATGCGGGCTATCGGGCGACCAAAAAATAGGATTTTCTACGCTAAAGGTTATGCTATCTCCACTATAACTAAAAGTGGTGGGTATGCCGATTATTTTTAGTGTTTTGTTTGCTTTTCCGCCAAGGGTATTTATAGTAACTAAATTACCGTTTGTAGTTATACTCAAATAAGAAAAATACTCTTTAGGTACAACTTCTAGCCATACGGTTTGCCATATTCCGCAAGTGGCGGTATACCACATTCCACCGCGTTTTTTACTTTGTTTTCCATAGGGGATATTGGTGTTTAGTTCGTCTGTAACTATCACGCTAATATCGTTTTGCTTGCCTATTAAAATACGCTCTGTTATATCTATACTAAAAGGTAAATATCCGCCTATATGACTGCTAATTAGCCTATCGTTTATATAAATATCGGCAATTTGGTCTACCGCACCAAAGTGTAATATAACTTTTTCGCCAAGTGAAAAACTAGGTGGCAAAAAGGTGGTTTTATATAAAAATTTTTCGCCTTTATTTAAAGTTTTGCATATATTAGATAAATCCGACTCGGGGGGAAAAGGCATCGTTATTTTTCCCAAATAAGTCGCTGAATTTTTTTGGATAATAGACAAATCCCACTCTCCGTTTAAAACGGTATAGTTATCCCTTTTTAATTGTGGGCGTGGGTGAGCGTTCCAACTGTAATTATTATCCGTAAAATCGGTATCAAGTTTTTTAAAAGTTTCTTTTTTATCCATATAAAAATTTTAGCATATTGAAAAATGGTTGTCAATGGTAAAAGTGGCTACAAAGGGGTGGTAAAAGGGGATTTTTTATATAATTTTGGCAATAACATACCAAAAAAATTAACGATAAAATATTGAGTTAGTGGCTTTGGTATGATATAATATTGGTGTAAAAAGTTAAAACTAAGGAGGGCAACAATGATAAAAAAATTTAAACTATTTATACTTGTTTTTATCGTGGCTTTGGTTATACCTATTTTAATGCCTACGACCAATAAAAACGTAAAAGCATATACAAATAACGATATCGTGTTTTATGGTAACGATATTTCTAAATGGCAAGGGGACGTGGACTTTACCAAAATGCAAGCCGTTTCAGATTTCGTTATTATAAGGGTAGGATACGGTACTAAAATAGACGAAAATTTTATAACCTATATGCAAAACGCACTAAAAACTAAAATTAACGTAGGAGTATATTTGTATAGTATTGCTAGCACCCTACAAGAAGTCGTAAACGAAGCAAATTGGCTAGTCTCTATTTTACAAGAAAATGGCTTTGACGATGGCGATTTAACTTTCCCCGTGTATTTTGATTACGAAGAAATTTCTTTTATTGAGTCTAAAACTAAAAAAGAAAATACCGATATGATAAACGCTTTTGCAAACGTAATTTTAAATGCCGGATTTTATCCCGGTGTGTATATGGGTGCAAGCAGTTTTAATAGTTACGTAAATGCCGACGACTTGGTATGCGACGTTTGGATTGCTAATTATTTTGGCTCTAATAACGTTTCGGAGTTCTCTGCAAAGTATAACAATTCTCATAGCAGGGTAAAAATGTGGCAGTACGCCGATGGGCCTTATACTTCGGGTGGAACAAGTATAACTTCTCATTTAAAAAATACGGTAGAAGATCACGGTGTTTCTTCGGAGAACATAGACGAAAATTTTTGCTTTGTAGAT
>JAGAUH010000229.1 GCA_017620875.1 Clostridia bacterium | reverse complement strand
TATTATTTTTTATAAACGAAAAAGGCAAAATTTGGAATAGATAAAAAACACCCCTTGTAAACTTTTACAAGGGGTTAAATTTTATTTTAATTTTATGCAAATTGCAATTACGCCAAACTCTTTTTCTTGCTCTTTTGTGTAAATTTGGTAGTACGTTTCTAGTGCCTTTTCTACACTTTCGAAACCCACTTTTTTTATTGGTAAAAAATTTAAAAGAGTTTTAAAGTTTGGTGCAAAAAGCGTTTCTTTTACAACACACTCTATCTTTTCTAAGCCGTTATCTAAACTAAACTCTATGGTATCGCCAAGGGAAATTTGTTGTCTTTTTTCGTCGTAAAGCCTTATCTCGTAGGTTTTTTCTCCGTTTTTTATCATATCGAAATATTGCTTTTTTAGTTTCATACTAAATTTCATACAAACAAGTCCTTTTTAGTTTGAGTGGTAACTTCTACTAGCCCAAAGGTAGTCATTTTTAAAAATGGAATAACGGGCAAGCTAACAAAAGCCGTTGTCATAAAAGGCTCTATTCCGCTAGCAACGCCAAGTTGAGTAACACTTTTTCTTAAATGCTCGTTTTGTTCGGCAATTTCTTTTGCGGATAGTTCCGTCATAAGCCCTGCAATAGGTAACGGCATTTTAGATATTACTTTACCATTTTTTACAACCACGCATCCGCCACCCATATTTATAATTTCGTTACCGGCAAGCGCCATATCTTCTTCTGATGCGCCAACTATAATTAGGTTATGCGAATCGTGAGAAACGCTACTTGCAATAGCGCCACTATTTATACTTAGTCCCGTTATAAAGCCAACGCCTTTATGCCCCGTGTTTTTATGCCTTTCTACCACGGCAACTTTTATTATATCTCTACCAATATCAATTCCGTTATTTTTAGAAAAATCTAATTCTTCTATCTTTTCGTTAGTAATAAGTTGTCCTTTAATAACTTGTATCACTCTACAAGTTTTACCTTTTGGTTCTATTATAAAATCCGATTTTTCTAGTCGTTTCAAATTAAAAGTATTAGTTACTTTTTTATGGATTTTACCACTTACTTTAGGCTTATCAAAAGGCGCTACTACTCCGTTTTTAGCAACCGTTTCGCCATTTTTAAAAACCATTTCTACGCCGATATTTTCTAGGTTATCTAACACAACCAAGTCGGCTTTATATCCAACCGCAATAGCGCCCCTATCCTTTATATCAAAGGCGTCGCAAGCGCCTTTAGTTGCCATTTTTATTGCGTTTAATGGGTTTGCGCCTAAACTTATTGCAAGCCTAATAACTTCGTCTATATGTCCGTTATTAAGTAAATCTGCAGGGTGTTTGTCGTCGGAAACAAGCAAACACCTGTCGCACCAAGGGTACTCGAAAAGCCCTATTAAATCCTTAAGGTTTTTAGCGGCAGTACCTTGCCTAATCATTACCCGTTGACCTTTATTAATTTTCTCTTTTGCTTCTTCTAATTTAGAACATTCGTGGTCGTCCATAACCCCACTTAGTATATACTTATCTAAATCTTTACCGGAAAGTAACGGTGCGTGTCCGTTTATTATTTTACCCAATTTTTTAGCGTCTATTAGTTTTTGTAAAACTTGTTTATCGCCGTTTACCACGCCAACGTAGTTCATCATTTCGGCAAGCCCTAACACTCTACTCTCTTTATAAAGCGGTAAAATATCTTTTGCTTTTAACTCCGCCCCAGACTCGTCTAAAGAAGTTGCAGGCACGCAACTAGGTATCATAACAAAAGTATCTAACGGCAAGCCGTTACTAGATTGTAAAATATATTTTATCCCGTCTACACCGCAAACGTTAGCAATTTCGTGAGGGTCGCAAACGATAGCGGTAGTGCCGTGTGGCAAAACGCTTTTTGCTAGTTCATACGGGGTTAGCATAGTGCTTTCTATATGGATATGCCCGTCTATAAAACTAGGCGAAATTATTTTACCACTTAAGTCTATTGTAAAATCGGCATCTTGCTCTGTATAATACTCGCCCACGCCAATTATTATATCGTTTTCTATAAGCACGTTTTTATCTTCTATTTGACTAGAAAAAACGTTTATTACCTTTGCGTTTTTAAGTAAAGTTTTCATATTAAACCCCATAAATTTGTTTGTAAATATATTCGGCGTAGACCTTGGCCACGTTTACACCCGTTACGGCTTCTATTCCACCAAAAAACGCGTTAGAATTAACTTCGCAAACCATATAACCATTGTTAGAGACCAATATATCTATACCACAATAATCTAAATTTAAAATCTCGCTAACCTTAGTACATAAACTAGCAAGACTATTATCTATTTCGTATTTTTCGCCAACGCCACCAAGTTCTATATTAGACCTAAAATCTACCTTAGAAACCCTTTTCATACCAACGATTGGCTTTTTACCAACCACTATAACCCTAATATCTACACCGCTACTCTCTTTTATATACTCTTGAAAAATATGCGGTTTAAAAATAAGTTTTTGAGAAATCTCTTTTAACTCTTGCCTATTGTTTACCAAAACAACTTGTTCCCCTAAAGAGCCGAAACTATTTTTTACCACTAGCGGATAGCCTAGTTCTTTTTCTATTTTATCTAAAGTATCTTCTTTTACGGTAGAGCCTAAAGTATAACAAAGTAGCCCCGCCAAAGTTTTTGGCATTGGTATATTTTTATTTGCAAGCGCTATATGAGTTAGCATTTTATCGTCGCACACCTGTATAGCGTTATGACTATTAAACAGCCTTATAGGCTTACTTTGTAGCATATTAGACAGATATTTATCTTTATCTAAATAAACGCAAAAATCATAATTTAAATTGCTATAAACGATATCCCCACTACTATTTATACTAGCCGAAAAACTATCGTTTTTTTGTATATCTACGCTAACGCATAAAAGTTCTAATTCTTCTTTAAGCCTTTTAGACTGATTTAAATTGCTATTTGTTTCGCAATAAGCGTTTACTAAAATTAAGCCCTTTTTCATACTTCACCTATTTTTCATTATACCATATTATTTTGTATATTTAAAGTAGTTTAAAAAAATAAAGCCTAGTTTTAGACTTTATTTTTAGCATTTATTCT
>JAGAUH010000228.1 GCA_017620875.1 Clostridia bacterium | reverse complement strand
CGTCGTCGGTGTGAAGTCCCGTTGTAGGCTCGTCTAAAATATATATAGTTTTACCCGTAGAACGCTTGCTAAGTTCCGTTGCAAGTTTTACCCTTTGCGCTTCTCCACCCGATAAAGTGGTAGAGTTTTGCCCAAGTTTTATATACCCCAAACCAACTTCTTGTAGGCATTTTATTTTATTGTAAATTCTTGGAAGTGGCTCGAAAAATTCTACCGCTTCGTCAACGGTCATTTCTAACACGTCGTAAATGTTTTTACCTTTATATTTTACTTGTAGAGTTTCTCTATTAAAACTTTTACCCTTACAAACTTCGCAAGGAACGAACACGTCCGGAAGGAAACTCATTTCTATTTTTAATATTCCGTCGCCGTAACAATGCTCACATCTACCGCCTGATATATTAAAAGAAAATCTACCTGCGGAATAACCCCTACTTTTTGCGTCCATAGTAGAAGCAAACAATTCTCTAATATAAGTAAACACACCCGTATAAGTGGCAGGATTACTCCTTGGCGTTCTACCAATAGGCGATTGGTCGATATTAATAACCTTGTCTAAATGCTCTATGCCTAAAATTTCTTGACAATCACCTTCTCTTTCGTTTGCCCTATTTAACCTATTTGCTAAGTAAGGATATAAAATCTCGTTTACTAAAGAACTTTTACCGCTACCCGAAACACCCGTTACGGCAGTAAACAACCCGATAGGAAATTTTACGGTTAAGTTTTTTAGGTTGTTTTGTTTTGCTCCAACAACTTGTAAAAATCTTCCGTCACTAACTCGACGAGTTAACGGAACGGCAATACTTTTTCTACCCGATAAATAATCGCCCGTTAAGGAGTTAGGATTTTCGGCAACTTGTTGCCAAGTTCCTTGAGCAACCACTTCTCCGCCAAACACACCCGCGCCACGGCCAATATCTACTATATGGTCGGCTTCTCTCATAGTGTCTTCGTCGTGCTCTACTACGATTAAGGTATTGCCCAAATCTCTAAGATTTTTTAAAGTGGTAAGTAATTTTTCGTTATCGCGTTGGTGCAAGCCTATACTTGGCTCGTCTAAAATATACAACACTCCCGTTAGTCCGCTACCAATTTGAGTGGCAAGCCTTATTCTTTGTGCTTCTCCACCCGATAGCGTACCCGCGCTACGAGATAGCGTTAAATAATCTAGCCCAACGTCCATTAAAAACTTGAGCCTAGTGCGTATTTCTTTTAATAATTCTTGGGCTATTTGTAGTTGTGTTGGCGTTAGCGAAAGTCCGCCTATATACTCGTTAATTTCTACCGCAGGCTTGTCGCATAGTTCCATAATATCTAAAGATCCCACCTTTACGGAAAGGGCTTCTTTTTTAAGCCTTTTACCGTTACAAGAACTACATGGGCAAGCAACCATAAACTTTTCTATTTCGCCTTTCATGTACTCGCTAGAAGTTTCTTTATACCTTCTTTCTAGGTTAGGAATAACACCCTCGAAAGCCGAAGAATAAGAACCGTTAAACACCTTAGATGTATAAGTTAAATCTAACTTTTCTTCCCCCGTACCGTAAAGCAAAACGTCCATTACTTGCTTAGGCAAATCTTTTATAGGCGTATCTAAACTAAAATTGTATTTTTTGGATAACGCTTTAAAATACGCTTCTACAAATCTACCCGTATCTATATTCCAACCCGTTACGGATAGTCCGCCTTGGTTTAAACTTTTTTCTCCGTCTCTAATTAGTTTATCAACGGAAATTTTTGCCGTGTAGCCTAGTCCGTTACAAGTAGGACAAGCGCCTTGCGGATTGTTAAAAGAAAATAGCCTTGGCTCTAATTCTTCTAAATTGATATTACAATCGGAACAAGCGTATTTTGTAGAATAAATATCCGTATTGTCGCCACAACTAACGTAAACTAAACCTTCGCCTAGTTTTAAACAAGTTTCTAAACTTTCGGATAGCCTTTTTTCTATCCCTTCTTTTACGATAAGTCTATCTACCACGACGTTTATATCGTGATTAAAGTTTTTATCTAATTTTATTTCTTCTGTAAGGTCGTAAATAATTCCGTCTACTTCTACCCTAGAAAATCCGCTTTTTTTATAACCTTCTAGTTGTTTTGTAAACTCGCCTTTGCGGTGCCTAACCACTGGCGCTTTTAAAATTATTTTACTACCTTGCTCCATTGCAAGAACTTTGTCTACTATATCGTCTATGGTTTGCCTTTCTATTTTTTTACCGCAATTTGGGCAATAAGGCGTGCCAATACGAGCGTATAAAAGCCTTAAAAAATCGTATATTTCCGTTACCGTTCCCACGGTACTTCTCGGGTTGTTATTAGTAGTTTTTTGGTCTATTGCAATTGCTGGGGAAAGCCCGTCTATTCTGTCAACTTCCGGCTTTTGTAATTGCCCTAAAAATTGCCTAGCGTAACTAGATAAACTCTCTACGTATCGCCTTTGACCTTCGGCAAAAATAGTGTCGAAAGCAAGGGTAGATTTTCCGCTACCCGATACCCCCGTAAACACTACTAGTTTATCCCTAGGTATTTCGATATTTATATTTTTTAGGTTGTTTTCTCTTGCGCCTTCTATAATAATTTTATCCATTTTTACCCCTAATTTTCTTTTTAAGCCTTGCAATAGTTTCCCTAATTTCTATTGCCTTTTCAAAATCTAAGTTGGCGGAAGCAAGCGTCATAATGCCTTTTAGTTTTTCTATTTCGGCAGGGATATCTTTTATTGCAATTTCGTCTATTTCTTTCGTCTTAGAAGAAATTTCTAAAGTGTTTACGATAGATTTTGTTATAGTTTTAGGTATTATTCCGTGTTGGGCGTTATACTCCGACTGGATTTCCCTTCTTCTTTCGGTTTCTTTTATAGCCCTATCCATACTGCCCGTTATAGTATCGGCGTACATAATAACCCTACCTTGGCTATTTCTTGCGCACCTACCGATAGTTTGTATTAAAGAAGTTTCGCTCCTTAAAAAACCTTCTTTATCGGCATCAATTATGGCAACTAGTTTTACTTCCGGCAAGTCTAACCCCTCTCTTAAAAGGTTGATACCCACAAGCACGTCTACGTCGCCACGGCGTAATTCGTTTATAATATCTATCCTTTCTAGTGTGTCTATTTCGCTATGCATATACTTACCCTTTATACCTTGTTCTTTTAGGTATTCGGATAGTTTTTCTGCCATTTTTTTAGTTAGCGTGGTAACTAATACCCTAGCACCACTAGAAGTAACTTCTTGTATTTCTTTTAGTAAATCGTCTATTTGGTTTAAACTTGGTCTTACTTCTACGATAGGATCTAATAGTCCCGTAGGTCTAATTAGTTGCTCTACGTATTGCCCGTTTGACTCTTTTAACTCGTATTCGGCAGGGGTAGCAGAAACGTATACTACTTGACCTATTCTATTATAAAATTCCGCAAAGGTTAAAGGCCTATTATCAAAAGCCGATTTTAACCTAAAACCGTAATCTATAAGGTTGGTTTTTCTTGCCTTGTCGCCGTTGTACATTGCCCTAACTTGAGGGATTGTCATATGGCTTTCGTCTACGAATAAAATAAAATCGTCTGGAAAATAATCTAGCAAAGTATAAGGTGGCATACCGGGTTTTCTTCCGTCGAAATAACGAGAATAGTTTTCGATACCATTGCAGTATCCTATTTCTTTCATCATTTCCATATCGTAAGTGGTCCTTTGAAGTAGGCGTTGACTCTCTAAAAGTTTACCTTGATTTTTAAGGTCTTCTACTTCTTTTAACATATCCACTTCGATTTCTTGTAACGCCCTTTGCATTATTTCGTGCTCTACCGCGTAGTGGCTTGCAGGAAAAATTACCACTTGCTTTAAAGTGTTTATAACTTTACAGCTAACTTGCTCTATTTCGCAAATGCGTTCTACTTCGTCGCCGAAAAAGTCTATACGGATTAGCACTTCGCTATTATATGCGGGTATAATTTCTAATACGTCGCCTTTTATCCTAAAAGTACCGCGTTGAAAATCGATATCGTTTCTTTGATATTGTATTTCTACAAGTCTAGCAATAAGTTTGTCAAAAGCGTATTCTTCGCCTACCCTAAGTTCTACCGCAAGCCTATAATACTCGTCGGGTGCGCCTAGTCCGTATATACAAGAAACGCTGGCAACCACTATTACGTCTCTACGGTCGGCTAGCGAACACGTTGCGCTATGCCTTAGTTTATCTATTTCGTCGTTTACGGACATATCTTTTTCGATATAGGTATCCGAACTAGGTAGATAAGACTCCGGTTGATAATAGTCGTAATAAGAAACGAAATATTCTACCCTATTATTAGGGAAAAACTCTCTAAATTCGTTGCAGAGTTGAGCCGCTAAAGTTTTATT
>JAGAUH010000227.1 GCA_017620875.1 Clostridia bacterium | reverse complement strand
TAGTACTAATTTTTGGTGCGGTAATCTTTGGTATAGATTCTGGATTACAAGCACTTTTAAAACTTGTTAAGAGCATTGGTAATTAAACGGAGTTAAAAATATGGATACACAAAACGCAAAGTGGTATATTTTATTTACAAGCACGGGTTACGAGCAACTTGTAAAAACTACTATCGAAAAAAAGGTAGAAAACAACAACCTTCAATCTGTGGTTTTAGACGTAAAAATTCCTACTAGAGAAAGGATAGAAACCAAAGAAGTAAACGGAAAAGAAAAAACTAAAGTTGTTACAGAAAAAATTTATCCTTGCTACGTGTTTATCAAAATGGTTTACTCTAACGAGATTTGGTACAAGGTATTAAAAAGCACTTCTGGTTTACAAGGTTTTGCAAACGGACAACAAGTTCCGCTAACCGACGAAGAAGTTAAGGCTATGCGTCTAGAAGAAAAAGAAGTTACGGGATTAACCCTTGGCGAAGAAGTTAAAATTATTTCTGGCGCGCTAGACGGATTCTTTGGTACTATAGAAGAAATAAACGAAACCGAGAAAAAGGCTAAAGTAAAAGTTAGCATGTTCGGTAGAGATACCGTTGTAGAAGTAGATTTTGTAAGTATCGAAAAATTAGCATAAAAATAGTATATAACCGAGTCATCGGCTATCATAAAGTGGGAGAGAGTGTTAAATTTCTTTCTTATGGCACTTTCGTATGCACCACGTAAAATGGAGGAAAACACGAATGGCAAAAAAAGTAAATGCTGTAGTTAAATTACAGTTGCCAGCAGGTAAAGCAACAGCAGGTCCACCAGTTGGTTCAACGCTAGGACCTCACGGTATTCAATTACCAATGTTCGTTAAAGAATTTAACGCAAAAACAGCAGACAAAGCAGGATTAACAATTCCAGTAGTAATTACTATCTATCAAGATCGTTCTTTTACTTTTATCCTAAAAACACCACCTACACCTGTATTAATTAAAAAGGCGTGTGGATTAGATAGCGCAAGTGCTAAACCTAACAGAGATAAAGTTGGTAAACTAACTAAGGCTCAAATAGAAGAAATTGCTAAAACCAAGTTAGAAGATACCAATGCAGCATCATTAGAGGCTTGCATGAGCACGGTTAGAGGAACTGCTCGTAGTATGGGCGTTACTTGCGAAGACTAATAACGAATATAAATTAAGTGGGAGAACTTTTTTAGTTTGACTGACCACGAGGAGATTGAATAATGAAATACGGAAAAAAATACGCTGAAAGTTTAAAGAGTTTTGACACTAGTAAGTCATACGAAATAGAAGAAGCAATAGAAATCGTTTTAAATACTGCAAAAGCAAATTTTGACGAGACTATCGAGTTCCATACAAAACTTGGTGTAGATCCAAAGCAAGCAGACCAACAAGTTAGAGGAGTTTTAGTATTACCTAACGGAACTGGTAAAAACGTAAAAGTTTTAGTTGTTGCTAAGGGTGACAAAGCAGATAAGGCTCAAGCAGCCGGCGCAGACTTTGTTGGAGCAGAAGAAATGATACAAAAAATTCAAACTGAAAATTGGTTTGATTTTGACGTATTAATCACTACCCCAGATATGATGGGCGTTGTTGGTAGAATCGGTAAATTATTAGGACCTAAAGGCTTAATGCCAAGCCCTAAGAGCGGAACGGTTACTATGGACGTAGAAAAGGCTGTTAAAGACGTTAAAGCCGGTAAAGTAGAATACAGATTAGATAAAACTGCTGTTATCCACTGCCCAATTGGTAAAAAGTCTTTCGGTAAAGATAAACTAGTAGAAAACTACAAAGCACTTATGGATGCAATTATCAAGGCAAAACCTGCCGCTGCAAAAGGTCAATACGTTAAGAGTATTGCAGTTGCAAGCACAATGGGTCCTGGTGTAAAAGTTAACAACAAAAATATTTAATTAAACCTATAAAAAGGTTTGACAATTCACTTTTTTAGTGATAAAATAATCAAGTAAATAGCCGTAGAAAACAGGTGCGCTAAGCGTAAATCTAGAAATAGAGCCCGTCGAGGTAGATTTAAAGAGTTTTAATAAGTATTATTATGCCCTTGCGTCTATCTTTATGGCGCAAGGGTTTTTTACGAGTAATGGAGGTAAAAATGTCGGCAAGTTTAGAGAACAAAAAACAAGTCGTAGAATCCATTAAGGCTAAAATTTCAGAAAGTAAGTCAGTAGTACTTATCGACTACAAAGGTTTAACAGTTGCTCAAGATACAGAATTGAGAAACGAATTTAGAAAGGCTGGAGTAGAATATAAAGTATTAAAGAACACTTTAGTAAGAAAGGCTTTTAATGAATTAGGAGTAAACGACTTTGATAGCGATTTAAACGGACCTACAGCAGTTGCGTTTGGTGCAGACGAAATTACACCAGCAAAAATTGTTATGGCTCAAATTAAAAAGCTAGAAGAAAAAATCTCAGTAAAAAGTGGTTACGTAGACGGAAACAGAGTTGACGTAAACGGTGTTAAATCACTAGCAAGTATGCCTTCTAAAGAAGAAATGATAGCAAAAATGCTTGGTTCTATGCAAGCACCTATCACAAACTTTGCAGGTGTATTATCAGGAATTATGCGCAGCGTAGTTATCGCTTTAAACGCTGTTGCTGAAAAGAAAGAGTAAAAAATCTTAAAAAATTTTCGTAGGAAAGAAAAATGGCAGATATTGCAAAAATGATGGAAGAAATTAAAAGTATGACAGTTATGGAACTTAACCAATTAGTTAAGGCTCTAGAAGAAGAATTTGGTGTTAGCGCCGCTGCTCCTGTAGCAGTTGCTGCTGCTCCTGCTGCTGGCGAAGCTGCTCCTGCTGCAGAAGAAAAAACTGAATTCAACGTAGTATTAAAAGAAATCGGTGCTAACAAATTAGCAGTTGTTAAGGCTGTTAAAGAAGCAACTGGTTTAGGTTTAGTTGAGGCTAAAAACCTAGTTGAAAAAGGTGGAGTTATTAAAGAAAACTTACCTAAAGAAGAAGCAGAAGCTATTGTTGCTAAAATTAAAGAAGCAGTCGCT
>JAGAUH010000027.1 GCA_017620875.1 Clostridia bacterium | reverse complement strand
TATTTTGTAGGAGTTGGTTCGGAAATTGATTATTTTTCAAAAGCTAATACATTTAATTTTGAGTTCGAATTTAAATACGGACAAGTAGGAACTTTTAACGGAAACCCCGAAACGGCTTCAAGATTTATTATTACTTTTGCCCCAGAAAGTAGTGGAGATATGTATGGTATTTCCATAAATTTAGGTGGCGTTAATTCTAATAATATTACTGCAAATGCAATTAACTTTTTTAGTAAAGATGGCAACGGAAATGACGTCTATACGACAGGTGCAAACGACGAAATAGTAATTTCTAATTATATACCTGATTTTAATATAAAAGATGGTGAGTGGCATAAAATATCAGTCTATAAATTTGATACGTATGTTGATGATGTAGAAAGAGGTTGTGTAAATTTAAGTATAGATGACTATAGAATTTGCGAGGCTCATTTAGTAGATAATGGTGCACTTTCTAATTTGTTGGGAAACGTATATTTTGGTATACAAGCATATTGTTCTACTTACGAAATAAGAAACGCAAATTATACATTTGGTAAAGGTGTTACCGAAGGTAATATAGGTTTGCCAATAAACAATGCTCAAATAAGAAGAGGTGTAGAAAATGATGGAATAACTGATGCAGAAATAGTAAGCAACAGTACTGTATGGGCAGGTAATAGTGGAGTAAATTATACAGGTTATGGTTACACTTCATATTTGTTTGGGGAAGAAAACGACGTTGTATTACAAGGAAAGAGTGTTTATTATGAATTTAACTTAAATTTAAACGATATTCATTCAGCAGAACCCGCTTCTAAATTTTTATGTATTTTCGGGCAACAAGGTGGTACTACTCTTTTTGGAGCATATTTGGTTTTGGGTGGATATTCGAGTGATGGTTATGCAGATAGAAAAATAGAAAACGTTGGATTTGCAAAATTTCCGCCGGATAGCAATCAACACTCATATTCAGATTATATCAGTTTAGGAAATAATTCGGTAAATTATAAAGACACAATAAAAATAGGATGCTATAAATACGTTATTAATAATACGGCATTTATTAATCTTTATATAAATGACACTCTAGTAGCAAAAAGTTCTGAAGCAAAAATTTCTAAACCAGAAAGTTCTGATATATATTTTAATGATTTGTTTACAGATGATCAACTTGTTGGTAACGTGCGTTTTGGTTTTAAAGGATATCAGGTAAATTATTCTATATCTAATGCCAAATATATTTGTAGTGTTAACGACAGATTGCGCATTCAAGAAACAAAAATGTCTAATACCGTTACTCAGGAAAATTTTTATTTCGAATCAAAAGTTCATGCAAATGCTTTTATGCCTGGAAATTACGAACTTGATGGTGATACTTCTTTAGGCGGAATTGTGGTTCAAAGTGTAGTAGACACTAGTAAACAATGGTATTTTTATATGGAAATTAACAATGGTGATTCTTCTGACAATTATAACAGAAGAGTTGGTTTAGTACCTATTGTAAATGGTGTTCCGCAATGGAAATCAGAATACGTAAATTATTATAACGGTAATAATAATTATACTTTGCAACAATGGAAGCGTGCAGAATCTATTGTGTACGTTAGTCCATTATCAAAGAGTTTTATTGATTCAGATGGAAATTTAAAGGATGCTCCTGACGATGTTGGTAACGTTTTAAGTGTATACAAATATGGCAAAACTTTAGTGTTTATGTTAAATAGTGTGCCATATCTGTTTGTCGAAGACAACGATTTTGCAGGTAAAGCAAGCGTTGGTTTTAGATCTGATGGATATTCTTTAAGATTTAGTAATTCAAAATTTATATCAGAACAATCGGAATTAATAAAAATTGCAAAAGAAAGATCAATAATTACAAATGAAGTGGTAAACGGAAACGAAACTACTTACGAAATAAACGATGGCATTACTTTTGATGGTGATTTAAAGGAAGACAAATGGGGAATTCAATATCTTGATGGTAAAGAAATAAACGTTGTTCATTGTAAAGACACTGATACTAACGACGAAGGGTATGGCGAAGGGTATGAGTTTAGAGCATTTTTAGGTAAAAACTTTTTATACGTTGGTATAGAAGCGTATTCTCTAAGTTGTTATGGCTACGAAAACGGAGTTGTTTTAGATGAAATTAAATATAGGATATTATGGCATAACTTTAATATGGAAATTTCAGGAATACGTAATGGACAAATGTCTCAAACTGCGTTTAACGTTATAGGAATAAGTATAGGTGTTGCTAATTTTGGATTTAAGATTGACTATGATGAAACTACCAAATTATACAAAATCGTTGCCGAAGTTGCTATTCCTTACGAAAGTTTTGGTTTAACTACGGGTGCATCTTTAGTAGAAAATATAACTTTTGCCGTAAGACCAGGTTTAGATAGTAAAAAAACTTCTGCTAGTTATAAATCGGATACCTCTCAAGATGGATACTATACTGATGCTCATCACCATGTTAATGCGGAATTAGGTGGTGTAGAACTAGAAGAAAGTATTATTAGTCAAAGTGGAGCAGGATATTGGTGGAATGATGGTAAAATTTATTACGTAACTGGTGCAGGTGTAGGTATTTTAGGCTCTCGTGACGCAGAAAACTAATAAAACTTTAAAATTATGATAAACCTATATTTGATAGTGCTAATAATGATAAAAAGACAACATAATATGGGT
>JAGAUH010000226.1 GCA_017620875.1 Clostridia bacterium | reverse complement strand
TTTTGGCTTAAATTTAGCCTAAAATTTATAAAAGACAAGTAAATTGATACTTGTCCTATTTTTATGCACTAATACAAGTATAAACCCCTAAAAATAGGTTAAAAACCTATTCCTAGGGGTTGTTTTTATTTAAAATAAGCCCATTTTAAATTTTTTATAAATTTTTTGAATAAATTATCTTGACATTTCATAATTATTTGACTTTTATTTATAGCAAAAGTATAATTTTTTTATAAAAGACAACTATTTTTATTTTTACGAGGGAAAAATATGGTTTGGTTACTTTCTAAATTGTTTATAAAAAACCCAAAAGAATACAAAAACCCAAAAACTAGAGAAAGTTACGGCGTGCTATCGGGTTTTTTAGGAATATTTTTAAACATAGCGCTTTTTGCCTTTAAACTAGTTGCAGGCATAATTTCGGGTGCGGTTAGTATTATGGCAGACGCTTTTAATAACCTAATGGATGCAGGCAGTAGCATAGTTACGCTAATAGGTGTAAAAAAGGCTAGTAAACACGCCGACGAAGACCACCCTTTTGGGCACGGCAGAATAGAATATATTGCAGGTATGTTAGTTGCGGTTTTAATTTTATTCGTTGCGTACGAACTAATATCTTCTTCCGTAAACAAAATTTTTAACCCACAAGAAATAAAACTTTCTACCTTAGCAATCGTTATTTTATCCGTTTCGGTTGCAGTAAAATTGTATATGTTTTTATACAACTTTTTGCTTGCTAAAAAAATAAATTCTTTAGTGTTAAAGGCAACGGCTTTCGATAGTATCTCAGATAGCGTTTCTACCCTAGTAGTGCTTGTTGCGTTTATAGTTTCGCCTTATCTTCCGTTTGCAATAGACGGATATATAGGCTCACTTGTTGCATTATTTATTTTCTACACGGGCTTTAAATCTTTAAAGGAAACAGCCAACGCGTTGCTTGGTCAAAAACCCGATAAAGACTTTGTAGAAAACGTGCAAAAGTTCGTTTTAGAATATGATAAAAAAGTTCTAGGCATACACGATTTAATAGTGCATAACTACGGCGAAGGCAAAACTATTATTTCGCTCCACTGCGAAGTTAGTAACAAAGAAAACGTAGACCTTTTACACGATATGATAGACGCAATAGAATTTGGCTTAAACGACAAATTTAATTGCCTAGCAACTATACATATGGACCCAATCGTTACCGATTGCGACCAAACTAATATTTGCAAAAAACAAGTAATAGAAAAAATACACGAAATAAACCCCCAATATTCTATCCACGATTTTAGAATGACGGGTGGAGAAAGCCATATTAACCTTATTTTCGACGTGGTTATCCCTTTAAGTGATAAAACTTCTCATAGCGAGTTAGAAAAAACTATTTTGCAAAAAGTAAGAGAAATTAATCCACTTTATAATATCGTTATAAAAATAGAACATAGTTACGTTTAAGTTTTACCTAATATAAAACACGATAATTAACTAATTTTAACCACAAATTTTTTTAAACACTTTACAAAAAAACAAGGCTAGCAAAATTTTGCTAGCCTTGTTTTTTTATTTACTATCTACCCACTCTCTTATTTTAGTTGAGTATTCCATTTTTACCACGTAAACTAAATCGTCTAGCAATAGTAAAACCCTATCTTCATACAAATAAAATCGCGTATCAAAATAAAAATAATTTAAATCTTTAAAAAACGTTTTTGCATCTATAATGCAATAAATATTAGAATATTTGCTATCGTATATAGAAAACTCATCTTTGCTAATGGTATCGTTTTCGTTTACGATATCACTTAGGGTTATAGCGTTATTAAAAATGTTTTCTTTTACGTCTTCGTTAATTTGATTAACTAACGTACCTTTTATGTAACCATACCCGTCTATTAATTTCACTTTTACTGTATCTAACGGTAAATTTTTTTCGTTAGGTAAAACAAAACCGTCTACGTAATACTTAGACAACCCATTTTTTAAAACGTTTAAACTTTCGTGCTTATATACGGGAACGGTTATAGTACCCAAAGCCCCGCCATAAGTTTTACCAACTATTTCTTTAAACCCTTCTTCTATTCTCCAACAAGTATCAAAAATTTGATAATAAGTAACCCCGTTATATACTAACCCGTTATTTTGGCTTTCTATAAAAGGATATTCTTTATAATTGTCTTTTACGCAACTACAACCAAAAACGTTTATAAAAACCACTGCAAAAAGTAAACAAATTAGTATTTTATTACTTATTTTTTTCATAAAGTCCACCATTTATTTTAAATCCATTTAGCGTAAATATACGTTACGTAATCTTCGGGGTAGTATAAATAATATTCTTGCCTAGTTACTGCACCTTGTTTTTCTATTTCTTGCCACTCGTAAACCCCTTGTTTTAAAAGTTTTTTAACGTGAGGCGTTGTAAAATTATAAGGTATGGTACACTCGCTATCGGCATACCAACCGCCAAAAGTATAACCTTCTCTAGTTGGGTTTGGCGGTTTAACGGTTAAGGTTTCGCCCGTTTCTAAATCGTCTATCCAATAATGTCCTTGGTTTGGTGCTTTTTCGTAATTATACATAAATTGCACGTTAGCAAGCATAAAATCTATTTCGCCATCAAAATAGGAGTTTTGTGTACTAGTTACGGCAAATAAAAAATTGTTATTATATATTTTTAAGTTACTAGTATTTACGTACGCAAAACCACAAAAATCTGGAATACTAGTATATCTAATTATAGAATCGTTTATATATAAAATTCCACCTTCTACTTCGAAACTTCCTTTATCGTAAACTATTTTAGTTTTATTTTTATACCTTTTTAATGCTCTTTCCCAATTTGTATAAGACACGTCGTAAGGGATATACACCTTTTTTATATTGCTACTATAATCAAAAACCTTTGTTTTTCCATCTTTAGTAAAAAGGTGAACAGACTTTCCGTTTATCTCTTTCGGCACGATAATATAATCTTTTTTAAGCCCTTGAGAAGAAAAATTGTAAAAAGAATATTCTTCTTCCGTGCCGTCTGTTTCTTTTACAATTTTAAAGTCGCCGTATTCTTCTACTTGCAACTTATTGCCTATTATTCCTATATTACAACTGCTACCGCAACCGCAAGCAAAGGTTAAAAATAACGCAAGAGTTAAACAAATTAAATTTTTATACGTTATTTTCATCTTACCCCCCTTACGCCTCTATCCACTTAGCGTAACAATAAGTTACGTAGTCTTGCGGATAAACAAAAACAAAACTTTCTTGTCCGTTTATCTCTCCACTTTTAAAAACCATTTCTTTTTTTACGTACGGAGTAGTAAAATCGCAAGGATTAGTACACTCGCTATCGGTATACCAACCGTCAAAAACGTAACCGTATCTAGTTGGATTAGGCGGTATAAAAGTTAGCGTTTCGCCCGTTTCTAAATCGTCTATCCAATAATATCCTTGGTTTGGCGAATTATCGTAGTTGTATAAAAACTGAACGTTTGCAATTTTATCTTTGCTAGTTAAGGTAATACTTCCTTTATTGTAATCGCTTAATAGTAAGTATGCAAAAATAGGTTCGGATTGGTTTAAAATGGTGTTTATATAACTATTTTTATACGCCAAGTTATCAGTGCCGTAACCCCTAATATCGTTTGCAAAAAACTTATGTTTTGGCTTTTTGTATATAAAACGCGTATAAGGCGTGTACATTTCCGTTGCCATTTGTTCTACTTTATTTGTGTAACTACTAAAAGCGTAGGCATACGCCCAACCTGCATCTTCGCTATTTGGTTTTGGAGGTTGAGAATTAAGGTAGTCGTATTCTATTTTTTGCACTGCGTCGGCTTGGTAAAACTTTTTTACCTTTTCGCTATAAGTAAAAGTGCTATATTCTACAAAGTGCGAACAACCACGAGTTCGAGAATACATTTTTGGTTTTACGCCGTTTATAAAATTAGGGATTATAACGTATTCTTTTTGCAAACCTTGTTCGGACAAGTCGTGTAGTTCATTATCTTCGGTAATAAGAAAATCTTTATACTCGTAAACCTTTTTTTTGTCGCAACCACTACCAACTTCCCCTACGGAAGAATCTTTAAAACAACCACCGGTTAGCAGCATAAATACTAGTAGCGAAACTACGATTATTTTATTGTACCACTTTTTCATAAGCCCTCCTAAAATATTTTTTGCCTTTATACCTATATAAACTATTTAAAAATGCGTTTGTCCCAAATTTTTAAAATTTTTTTAAAAAAATTTATTCTTATATAAATTTTACCATACTACTTTATAAATATCAATAAGCAACAAAAAAACTGCGTGCCAAACACGCAGTTTTTGTAATATTTTATTTTAAAAAATATTATTCTTCTTCGGATAGTTGCTCGTCTAACTTTTCAAATAAAGTATCTAACAAGTCTTCGTCGTCAACTAGTTCCATTTCTTCTTGGTCTTCTAGTAGTTTAAAAAATACCGTGTCACCAATTTCTATTCCGTCGGCATTTTCGGTAGACTCTAAAGCACAATAGTATACACCGTCTATCTCTACGGTATCTACAAAAGCAAATTTAACTTTAACCCCGTCTGCATTTTCTAGTTCGAAAATTTCTTCTCTAATATCCATTTTTAACTCCTTTTATATTAGTTTTAGTCAATTATTTTTAGCCTTTTTTCTCTTTAAATATTCTTCTAAAATATAACTTGCGGCAATTTTATCTACGTATTGTTTTCTATCTTTTCGGCTAACGTCCGCTTCTAATAAAACGGCGGTAGCATCTAAGGTTGTAAACCTTTCGTCTGCGGTGTCGATAGGGATATCGGTTTTTTCTTTTAACTTGTTTATAAAGTATAAAGTCTTTTTTGTTTGCTCACTTTCCGTTCCGTCAAAGTTTACGGGCAAACCGCAAACTATTAACTCCGCCCCGTGAGTTTTAAAAAGTTTAACCAAATAATCTAAATCGTACGCAAGGCTTTTGCGGTGCAAAGTTTCTAACGGTAAAACCATATCCCCAATAGGATAACTCTTTGCAATGCCAATACGCTTGTCGCCAATATCTAACGCAATTATTATCATAAAAAAATTTTAACATAAATTTATTTATTTTTCAAGTATATTTTTACTCTTTATTTCGCATAATTATATTGGCGTTAAAAGGGGGATTATGGAAAAAGCATTTATTTTAGGACTTGCTCTTGGTATGGTTGGTGGTGCCGTTATTGTTGCAAACAATTATAAAGCAAGAAAAATGGTATTAAATAGCCAAGAAGACATTTTAAAAAAAATGGACGAACTTGCCAAAGAGCGAGAGCAAACCAAAGAAAAAGTAACGGAGTAACTTTTTTAATGCTAACAAAAATCCGCAAAGCAAAATTGCTTTGCGGATTAATTTTTTGTTGTTTTGCTATAAAAAATAGCCGTTTTATCGATATATTGCCCCACTTTTACCTAAAAGTAAGTATTTTTAACTTTAATTACATTTTTTCCGGTACGTTTATACCAAGTAGTCCCAAGCAAGAAGTTAGCACCGTTAAAGCAGATTTAGTTAGTGCTAAGCGATAATTTTTAACGTTATCTTCTTCGCCTAAAATACGGCAATTAAAATAGAATTTGTTGTACGCTTGCGCTAAGTCAACAGAGTATCTAGTAATAATACTAGGCTCTCTCTTTTCCCCTGCGGATTTTACTATCTCTGGAAATTTTGCTAATTCTTGCGCTAAAGCGTATTCGTCTTGACTAATTTCGCCAATGGTAAATTCTCCGCCGTTACCCGCTCTACGCATAACGCCTTTACAACGCGTGCACGCATATTGTACGTAAGGTCCTGTTTCTCCGTCGAAGTTTAAAACCTTATCGTAGTTAAAAGTTATATCCTTTATTCTTCCGCCGTATAAAGCGCCAAAAATTACCGCGCCAACGCCAACGGTTTGGGCAATTTGTTCTTTATTTTCTAAGTCCGGATTTTTTTCGTTTATAACGCCAAGACATTTTTCGCACGCTTTATCTAACACTTCGTCTAAAAATACTACTTTACCTTCACGAGTGCTCATAGCGCCGTCTTCTAAAGAAACCATACCAAAGGCAACGTGTTCCATATCTTTTGCCCAAGGTTTACCAAGTAGTTCTAACACTTTAAATATTTGTTTAAAGTGTAAATTTTGTTGATATGCTACAACGTATAAACACTTGTCAAAATCGTAAGTGTTTTTACGATAGTATGCGGCGGCTAAATCTCTAGTAGCATACAAACTAGCCCCGTCTGACCTAAGTATTATACAAGGTGGCATATTATACTCGTCTAGCATAACTACTTGCGCTCCGTCGCTTTCTACAAGCAAGCCTTTTTCTTGTAGTTCTTTAACCACTATATCCATTTTGTCGTTATAAAAACTCTCGCCGTTATAACTATCAAAAGTAATATTTAGTTTTTCGTAAGTTTTGCTAACTTCTTTTAAAGTTAATTCTTTAAAGAAAACGAAAAGTTCGTTTGCTTCTTTATCGCCGTTTTCTATATCTTTAAAATATCCCCTAGCGACGTCGTCCATTTCGGGATGCTCTTTTGCTTCTTGGTGGTATTTTACGTATAAACGCATTAGTTCTTTAACGCCGTATTTTTCTACGTCTTGTCTGTTTCCCCAAGCCTTAAACGCGTAAATTAGTTTACCAAATTGAGTACCGTAGTCGCCAAGGTGGTTTATACCCACTACGTTATACCCTAAAAATTTGTAAATTTTATATAAACTTCCGCCAATTACGGTGGTAGATAAATGCCCTATATGAAAAGGCTTTGCGATATTTATAGAAGAATAGTCTATACAAATGGTTTTACCGTTACCTAGATCGCTTTTACCATAGTCGTCGCCTTGACTTTGCAACTCGCCTAACAATTCTTTTACAAATTGAGTTTTGTTAAACTTAAAGTTTAAATATCCGTTTACGTTTTCTACGCTAGAAATATACTCGTCAGAAGTAAATTTTTGCTTAAAATCTTCTGCAATCATAACGGGCGATTTTCTTAAAACCTTGGCAAACTTAAAGCAAGGAAGTGCTAAATCCCCCATTTCCTTTTCGGGTGGAACAACCAAAAGTTCTTCTATTTCTTGTGCGGAAACGCCATCTAAAACTAATTTTGTAGCAACGTATTTTTTGTAATCCATATTACTTTTCTCCATAAATTTGATTTATTATAACATTTTTTTTAGTATTTTACAAGTAATAACTTGCCGATTTTGGCAATTTGTTATATACTAAATAGGTAAAAAACTTTTTGGAGCGAATAATATGAAATTAGGCGTTGTAGGATTACCTAACGTTGGTAAATCTACCTTATTTAATGCAATTACTCACGCAGGTGCGCAAAGCGCTAACTTTCCGTTTTGTACGATAGAGCCAAACGTTGGCGTAGTTGCCGTACCAGACGAAAGATTAGACAGACTTACAGAACTATATTCCGCTAAAAAAACTACCCCTGCAGTTATAGAGTTCGTTGACATTGCAGGCTTAGTTAAAGGTGCTAGCAAAGGCGAAGGACTAGGTAATAAATTTTTATCTCACATAAGAGAAGTAGATGCAATAGTTCACGTAGTTAGATGTTTCGAAGACGATAATATTATCCACGTAGAACAAAGCGTAGATCCTATTAGAGATATTAATACTATAAATTTAGAGCTTATTTTTGCCGATATAGAAACCGTTACTAAAAGGCTAGATAAAGCAAGAAATATGGTTAAAACCGGCAACCCTAAGTATAAAGAAGAATCTGCTTTGTTAGAAAAAATTCTTGCCCACCTAGAAAAAGAGTTACCTGTAAGAACGCTAGTATTAAACGAAGACGAACAAGAATTAACTAAAGACTATTTTCTACTAACGGGCAAACCCGTAATTTACGTTGCCAACATTGGCGAAAACGATATGGGTACCCCAGAAGAAGACCTTCCTTTAGTTGTTAAAGTAAAAGAGTTTGCAAAAACCGAAAATAGCCAAACGCTAGTTATTTGCGCTAAGACGGAAGACGAACTTTCTACCCTAACCAAAGAAGAAGCCAAAGAATATATGGAAGCGCTTGGCATAACCGAAAGCGGACTAGATAGACTTGTTAAAGCAAGTTATACTCTACTAGGATTAATTTCTTATTTAACCGCAGGTGAAAAAGAAGTTAGGGCTTGGACCATTAAGCAAGGCACTAAAGCACCGCAAGCGGCAGGTAAAATACACACCGATTTCGAAAAGGGATTTATCCGTGCAGAAGTTGTTGACTACGAAATATTAGTTGAAAACGGCTTTGTAAAAGCAAAAGAAATGGGTAAAGTAAGAAGCGAAGGAAAAGATTACGTTGTAAAAGACGGCGACGTTATTTTATTTAGATTTAACGTTTAATAACAACTAATTTTAAAATAACTTATTTTATTTTTTTAACTTAATATCAAAAAAGCGATAGCAAATTTGCTATCGCTTTTCGTTTTATTTTATCCCTTGTTTATTTAGCATATTAGTACAAATCGTTAAGGCGGTTAAAAACTCTTTATAAAAGGCTTCGCAGTCTTTTTTGGTTTTTATTTTTTCTAGCCTAGATAAGTTTATATCAAATTTTCTTATAGCCATTGCCTTATAAATGGTTAATATATCTTCCGAAATATGGCTAAATTGGTCAGCAGTAAATTTTTTAACGTGCTTGTTTAATATTTTAGCAACTTGTTTATCTAAAGCAATCATTTCTTCTTTAGAATAAGGTTTCATAAGTGGGAAAGCGGAAAAATAATATAAACCGGCTTTCTTTTCTACTTCGTATAGTTGCATAAAAGAATATAACGCTATGTCAAACGGAACACCGTCGCCCATAACGAATTGCATATTTTCGAAAAACTTATCTATTATATCAACATTTTTAAGTTCTGTTGGAACTAAATCGAAATCCTCTACAAATTTTTGAGCCTTTTTAAGTTCTAATAAACTAGTTTCTATATCTTGCTCTTTTTTCTCTTTAAAATCTGCCAAATAGTTTTCGTTGGCTTGCTTGTCTTTTTGTATCGCTTCTTCTAATTCGGCTTTATGCTTTTTATCGTAAGTAGCATACCTAATTTTTTCTACTATTTTATCTATGCACCAACCAAGCCCCATAATAGCCATTGCGCCAAGCGCTCCACCAAAAAAGCAAATGGCAACCACTTTTATTAGTTCTAGCATGGTAAAAGGCGGAGTATAAAAAACTTTATAACCTTTAACCCAATCTAGCACGGCAAACACTATTAGTCCAATAAATGCAATTATTGCAACGAATATAGAAATCATAGAAAAAATAGTGCAATATCTACTTAGGTCTTTTTGCTTATAATAAGCGTCTACGTTTTCTGTTGTAGGCTTTTGTTTTTTACTCTCTCTTTTAGTTGCTTCTTCTAGTTTTTCTTGATAAGTTTTAACGCTATAAATTTGAACCCTTAGTTCTCTTAATTGCTCTAGCGTTTTAGTATCTACTTCTCTATTGGGATTCTTTTTTAATTCTTCTAATCTTGCTTTTACTTCGCTATCGGTCATAATTTACTCCTTTTAAACTATTATATCACAAACTGCTATTTTGTCAATATTAAATATATTTTTACGTATAAACTAGCCCTTATTTTATAAAAAAAGCCACCTATATATCAAAAAACCGCCTTTTTAGGCGGTTTTTAATTTGTTATTTTAATATTTCGTTTATTTTTTCTATTATTGGTTTAACTGCATTTTCTGGTAAATAATCTAAATAGTTTTTATATATTTCTTCATCAAACTCATCTTTAAAATCTTTATTTAAAAAATCTTTTAATCCATCTAACGGTTCGTTTATGT
>JAGAUH010000225.1 GCA_017620875.1 Clostridia bacterium | reverse complement strand
TTTTGGCTTAAATTTAGCCTAAAATTTATAAAAGACAAGTAAATTGATACTTGTCCTATTTTTATGCACTAATACAAGTATAAACCCCTAAAAATAGGTTAAAAACCTATTCCTAGGGGTTGTTTTTATTTAAAATAAGCCTATTTTAAATTTTTTGTAAATTTTTTGTAAATTTTTTGAATAAATTATCTTGACATTTCAATTTTTTTAAATTTTTTGCACAGGTTTTGGCGGTAAATAACTAAAATAATTTACTTCTAACTTGCCGTTATAAAGTTTTCTCTTTTTACATTTTTTACCAAAAAGATTTTCAAAATCGGTTACGCTAGTAATACAATAGCAACACCAATCGTTTAAAGAGTTAAAAACTCTACCAAAAGCCCTATAAATTGATATTATTTGTTTACGAGTGCAAAGCCTTTCTCCATAAGGTGGGTTAGATATTATAACGCCCCTAGTTTTGCTACTTGTAAATTCTCTCATATCCTTGTTTATAAATTCTATATACTTACTTACCCCTGCTTTTTTTGCGTGATATTTTGCAAGTTTTATTTGCTCTACGTCTATATCGTACCCGTAAACTTTAAGGTTGCTATCCGTTATAATTTGGCTTTCTGCTTGGTTTTTTACTTCTTCAAAAATTTGCATATCAAAGGTTTCCCAATGTAAAAAATCAAAATCTCTATTTGTGTTTGGCATTTTTAAAGCAATCCTAACGGCCTCTATTAAAATAGTACCACTACCGCAAAACAAATCGGCAAGCGGTCTATCTTTGTTCCAAACGGATAGAAAAACTAACGCGCTTGCAAGCGTTTCTTTTAAAGGCGCTTCTCCAACCAAAGTTCTATAACCCCTTTTGTGTAAACCTTCGCCAGAAGTATTTAGTAAAACAGACGCTATATCCTTATAGATATTTACTTCTATTTTATACTCGCTACCACTTTCGTCTAAACTGCCGTAAATATTACTTAACCTTGTGCATATTGCCTTTTTAGATATGCTTTGTATAGAAGAAAGCGCAAAAAGTTTACTCATAACGCTTTTAGCGTTTACAATAATTTTTGCGTTTTTATCTAAAAATTTTTCGTACTCTAATTTTACAAGGTTGTCGTAAAGTTCGTCAAAAGTGCTAGCCTTTATTTGCCCCAATTCTATTTCTACCCTACTTGCGGTATATAGCAAAATATTAAGTTTAGCAACGTCTACAAAACCCCCGTTTACGCTAGTTTTTCCGTTTATAAACGCAGTTGGCTCGTAACCCAAATTTATTAATTCTCTTTTTGTAACGGCTTCTACCCCAGAAGCGCTAGAAATTATTATTTTCATATTAAAATGCGTTTTCTATTATATTTATTTCGTTATCTAGTATTTCTATAACCATAAAAGAAACACCGTCTTGCAAGTTGTTTACCTGAATATAGTGGCTTGCAAACGCCTTATACTTTTGTTGCTTTTTATAATCTACCGCCATTGCAGGCGTGCCAAAACGCGTATTAGTGCGCGTTTTTACTTCGCAAAAATAGTATGTAGAATTTTTATATGCCAAAATATCCACTTCGGCAAACTTATCTTTTAGGTTTACACCTATTATTTTATATCCAAGTTTTTTTAAATGCTTTTTAGCCTTTAATTCCCCTTGTCTACCCAAAAGTTTTTTATAAAGGTTTTTCTGTGTATCTTGCATGGTCCATACTCCATAATTGCTTCCCTATGCACCTTAGTACCGTAACCGGCGTTTTTATCAAACGCGTATAAAGGGTACTCTTTTGCATATTCTTTCATAAGCCTATCTCTATACACCTTTGCTAAAATAGACGCGCAGGCTATACTATAACTTTTAGCGTCGCCCTTAATTATATTTAATTGCTCTATATCGGTATCTAATTTAACGGCGTCTATAAGCAACAAGTCAGGCTTTAACTCTAAACTATTAACGCAATTTAGCATACACTTTTTAGTTGCGTTTAAAATATTTATTTTATCTATTTCTTCGTGGTCAATTTCGCAAATAGAATAACATATAGCCTTACTTTTTATTTCTTCAAAAAGTTTTTCTCTTTTCTTTTCGGATAGTTTTTTACTATCGTCTACCCCTTCTATAACGTCGGTCAAATCCATTATGCACGCGCAAGCAACAACGGGACCTGCTAGCGGACCACGACCAACTTCGTCTATACCGCAAATAAAACGATACCCTTTTAAAATTGCTTCTTTTTCGTATTGTAAATTATCCATATATCATTCTAGGCAAATTTTACCTATTCTTCCTTTTCTAAAATCATCTATAACCGCGTTAGCGCACCTAGTATAATCGTAGTCGCCCCCGCGTAATAAAAAGCCCCTTTTTTTACAAATTTCTTCGTAAACGGCAAGACCTTCTTTGTCTTGACATTGTATTTTATATTTTTCGTTTAATTTTTCCGGGCAAATTTGCATTAGTTCTTTTATGAGTTCTAGGCAAATTTCTTCTTTGTCTAAAATATCGTCGTTAATACTGCCAATATAAGCAAGTTTTCTTGCAAGTTCTTGACTGTCGAAACTTGGTGGCATAGTACCCGGCGTATCTAGTAATTCTACCCCGTTTATTTTTACCCATTGGGTAGAACGCGTTACCCCCGCCTTATCACCCGTAATAGCCTTTTTTTGTCCACAAAGACTATTTATAAAAGTACCTTTACCCGTGTTTGGTATACCTATAACGGAAACCCTAATAGGTTTACCTTTTAATGCGTTTCTCTCTACCTTTTCTTTTAATTCGCCTTTTAAAATATTTAAGCAGTTAAGAGTAGATTTTTTATCGGTTGCAATAACGGGCGTAGCAATAAAACCTTGCTCTTTAAACTTAAAGAGCATTTTATTTAAATCCGCCCTTTCTACAAGGTCGGACTTATTTAAAGCAAATATAATGGGCTTATTTAAAAATATTTCGCCCAACTTTTTATTTATACAAGAAAACGGAGCCCTTGCATCTACAACGCAAATTACCCCGTCTATCAGTTTAGCACTTTCCGAAATTTGACGCATACTTTTGGTCATATGTCCCGGAAACCATTGAATATTTTTCATTGTTCGTCCTTAATTAAATCAGGTCTTTGTTTTTTTGTAATAAGTTCGGATTGCTCTTTTCGCCACTTGGCAATTTCCGCGTGGTTACCAGAAAGCAAAACTTCTGGTACGGTTAACCCCTTAAACTCTCTAGGTTTAGTATATTGAGGATACTCTAATTTTCCATCCGAAAAACTTTCGCTTTCTAACGATTCGCTACTAATTACCCCGTCTATATATCGGCTAACGGCATCTGTTATAACCATTGCAGGCAGTTCCCCACCGGTTAAAACGTAATCTCCAATAGAAATTTCCGTGTCAAAATATAAATCTAGTACCCTTTGGTCAACCCCTTCGTAATGACCGCAAAGTAATAAAATTCTGTCCTTTGTTGCAAGTTCTTTTACTAGGCTTTGACTAAACACTTTGCCCTTTGGAGAAGTAAATATCCTTAAGGCTTCGTGGTTAGGGTCTACCGCCTCTACCGCGCTAGCAATTGGTTGCGCCATCATAACCATACCCGCACCGCCCCCAAAAGGCGTATCGTCGCATTTGTTATGCTTGTTTTCGGTATAAGATCTAATATCGGTTATTACTATTTCTAGTTTACCGCTATCTCTTGCGCGACCTATTATGCTTGTAGAAAGTGGAGTAAACATTTCGGGAAAGAGCGTGAGAATATCAATCCTCATAAAAAACAACCTCCGCAAGTTTATCCGCGTTTATTACAATTTTTTTGTTAGCAATATCAAAATTTGGCTCTAAAGCCTTTATCATAGGAAATACTGCAAGTTTATCTCCCCTAACGTAATACACGTCCGTACGAGAAGAAGAAATATCTTCTACCTTGCCCAAATACTCACCCTTATCGGTATACACTTCGCACCCGATAACGTCAACTATAAAAAAGGTATCTTCTTCTTTATAAATTTGGTCTCTTTTTGCGTATACTTCTTTACCCCTAAAGGTTTCCGCCTCGTTTCTGTCGGCAATGCCCCTTAGGGTTAAAAATAAATCGGTATTGCTATAACGCTTGTGTAAAACTTTATAGCAAACACCGTCTATATACACTTCAGCAAGATTTTTTAAAGAAGAACCTCCGTCGGTTAAATCCTTTAGTTTTAGTTCCCCTTTAATTCCTTGCGGTTTTGTTATAATACCAATTAAAAGTTCCATTTATACTTCGTTTTTACCTTTTATTTCGATATTGTATTTAATTTTACTTTCCATTGCTTTAGTTTTAACTAAAGTACGCA
>JAGAUH010000224.1 GCA_017620875.1 Clostridia bacterium | reverse complement strand
TTGGGAAAATATAATAGACCTAGAAGACGTTGGCGAAACTACCATTTACGCAAGGGATTTATCTTATTTCTTTGGTAACGACCAAGACATTATAGACGCTTACGGAGAAACGGTTATTTATACCGACACAATAGATAGGCAATTTACCGCACAATACCCCGACTACGAAGTGGTTAATCGTTGCGCTATTATGAAACACTTGCCAACCAACCAATTAGAAGACTTAAACGAAATGTGGGCAAGCGTTAAAATAGGCTATATGAAACCAATTTATATGGTACTAATAGTGTTTGGTTTTATAGTGCTTTTTGCCTTAGCAGTAGTATTTTTTAAACTAATCGAAAGTGGAAAATTTGGTTATGGCAAAACAAGAAAAAATTTAAAACTAGTTAAAAAAGAAGAAATTAAAGACTAAGACTTTAATTATTTAAAAACACACTACTTTTTATTTTTTGTAAATTTAAAAGACTAACGAAAATTTTTCGTTAGTCTTTCTTTTATTCTATAAATCGTATTATCTTTATTTAACTAAAATTACGTTTTACTTTTATTAAAAATATTTAAAAAAATAATATGGTTATATTTTTTTTATAATTTTTAATCATCAAAATTTAACTCATTTAAAACACTAATAAACGAATGTCCTTTAACTAAAAAATTATTTATAAATTCATCAAAAGAACTATAATTTGCTAAAGTTTTTCCGCAAGAATAAACTTCTATACTTTGTCCTGACGGTTGCATTACAAACGCAAAATCTTTATAGCGTAAAGTCACTTCGTTTTGATTTTCCATTTCTTCTTTAATCCACTTTAAAAAATCTTCATCATTTAATTCCATATTATAAAAATCTCCTTTTCTTTTTTGCTTTTTTAAATTCTAATTTTTCCTGCTTATTCGGATTTCTAGGCTCTTTTGCTCTATTTTTACCATTCCACTCATGAATATGATCATAAGGACGATGAAAATCTGCAGTATCCATATCCTTATAAACCCAACCATCTTTACCAAACTTTCTTCTAGAACGAAATTTTCCTGTTTCAACATTATACGTATCTATATAAGTATTCGGAATCCACTTTATAGGCTTATGTTGTCCATTGATTTTGTATAAATTTTTTCCTTGAAAAAATTGCTTGTATTTTTTAAACATATTATATCACCTCCTTTTAAATTAGTCAAGGTAACCGTGCACTAATTACCTTGCAATTATATTATATCAAACAAAAATAACTAGTTCAATAAAATTGTGTCTACCCTATTTTGTAATTTTGGGTAGACAATATAGTGTATTTCTTTTATATTTTATTGACTTTTAGGTAGACATATTGTATGATATTATAAAAAGGAGTTTTAAAATGACTGACAAAATTAAGGTTAAAATATCGTCTTTTGTTGCAAATATATTAGAAAACGACGCTTTATGTTTTGGCTTTACGAAAAACGACAAGTCAAACAAAAACGCCTTGCTTAACAAACTTATACCAACACTTGTAGAGGTAAGAAAAGCAAGGCGAAACGAGATAGAAAATATATTAAAAAACGAATATTGCCGTGAAGACACCGAAAATATCTATAACGCAGTAAATACCGTTATAGATAAAGTGTATTTTAACGACGTAGAATTAAATATTTTAGACGAATACGTTTGGATAAGACCATCTAAGGAAACAATGTTTGTATACGACGAAATAGAAACGAGCGAAATGTATATAACGGCTCAAGAATTATCCGTGTATATTCGAGGATTATTAAACGAGTATTCTCGTCTTCCACAATACAAAAGGGAGGCGTTAGTATTCGATAAAGAATTAGACGTCTTTAGTGATGCTTGTTTTACACGAAGTATACTGCATTTTAGAGATAAAGAAACAAATAGACGACACAAAGCGTTTGCTTTTAACTATTACTATGGTTATTTATACGACAAAACTAATTATTGTATAGTATACGATATAAACGAAGACAAAATAAAATCTATTCCATTACATACTATTCAAGATATATATATGATAAAACAAAAATACAAACCGAGTGAAAAGTTAATAGAATTATTACAAGAATATACCGATAATTGTAATTTTGAAAAAGAAATAATAGTGGGGGAAGAATAATATGTTTTTTAATAAAGAAAAAAAGAAAAGTAGTTTTGTAAAAGCAAAAACTCCAGAATCACGAAAAAAACAAAAACAAGCAATTGCATCTTATTATGCAAAAAAGAAAGATGCCACTAAAAAGGGAAAATAGAGATTCGCAACAAAACTGTTACGACGTTGCAGATTTATTGTTGTATAAATTTTAATAAAATAAAACTTGTCTATTTTTATTTTAGTTTTACTTTAACGTAGTTTATGTTTTTACCAAGGCTCATAAACTTTTGCTCGTATTGGGTTTGATAAGCCTTTTCTTCTTCAAAGCCGACTTTTTCGTTGTGTAAATCTCTACTAATTTTCACTATTTCAAAACCGCATTTTTCGTATTCTTCTAGCGAGTATTCAAAAAAGGCGTCGTTGTCGGTTTTTTGCTCTATTGTAAAATTTGGCTTGCATATTTTTTTATATAATTCCAAAAATTTTGAGTTTGTTAACCTATGATTTGCATATTGTTTTTTAGGATATGGACAACTAAAATTTAGGTATATTTTATCTATACTATTCTCAGGCAAAAACCACTGTAAATGCTGTGCGTTTACGTTTAAATATTTTAAATTTGTATAGTCTTTTGGCACGAGTTCTAACGCGTCTACCAAAACGTTTATTAGTAGTTCTACGCCGATATAATTTATATCTTTATTATCACTTGCCTTTTTATATAAAAAATCGCCTTTGCCACATCCAATTTCTAGTTCTATTTTATTATCGTTATCAAAAACCTTTTTTAAGTCTAACATATAAGGCGTTTTATCTTCTAGTTTATAAAATGCGTAACAATCTCTACCTATTAAGTTGTTTGCAACCAAACTAACTTTTTCTTCTAAATTTTTCTTTTTTCTTAGTCTCATATCTTTAAAAAAGGAACGGAAATTTTCCGTTCCTAGTCCTTTGTAAAAATATTACTCGTTGATAATAATGTCAAGTTTCTTTTTAAAGATTCTGTAAAAATCTTCTTGAGCGTTTATAGCGTCTCTAACTTCTAAGGTTGCGTCGCCTTCGCTTTGGGTTTTTAGTATAACGCTATCGCCAAGAACGTCGCAATTAATTTCCGTTACTAAAGAAGCCATACTTCTATCTAAACTCTCTGCAATGCGTAGCATAATGCCAAGTTTTCTTACTACTTCTAGGTCTTCTTCTACAAGTAAATCTTTATATTTTAAAAACTCACTCATATTTATTTCGTCAGATTTGTGTACCGTTGCAACTAAACTTGCAAGAACTAAATCTTTATGGCTTACACCGTATATGCTACTATTTAAAATCATATAGCCGGAGTGCTTTTGATAATCGTAATACTTAATTCTCGTACCGGCGTCGTTTAAATACGCTGCAATTTTTAATATTTTAACGTGTTGTCTAGGGAACTTATGCAATACTCTTAGTTGTTTAAATAGTTGTACCGACAAGTTTACTACGTGCTCTGCGTGTTTTTCGTTACGGTTATAGTGTTTAACCAAAGTTTTTAAACTATAAGAAAGCACGTCGCTAATAGGTTTTTCTTGCGTCATAGGAACGGCGTATTCAAACATAAGTCCTTCTCTTAATCCACAAGCAGAAATTGTAATAGAATTTTTGTTTGTAAATTTAAGTAATGCGTTTATTGCCGCTAAAGCACAAGGTAAAATATCCGCCCTGTTACCAGGCACGCCCTTTATTCTCTTTTTCTTTGTAGGATCTAGCGTTCTTAATTTTTCGTAAATAACGCCAAATTGTTCTTCCGTTACTTCTGAGTTATGTAAAATATCTACAGAACTTCTAGTAATCATTTGATTAATTTTACATAAACTTCTCATAGAACCGCCAACGCCGATAAAGGTTGCCTCTTCTACTTGTTTTAACCAATCTAATTTTTCTAACTCGCTAGTAACAAATTCTTCTACTTTTTGTGTAGTTTCTTGTGTAGAAATACCTTCTCCGCTAAACTTTTCGTTTAAAGTCATTGCTCCAAATGGTAAAGTTACGTAATTTAACAAATTTCTTCTGTTATAGTGCACTATTTTCATACTGCCACCGCCAATTTCTACAATCAAGCCCTTTGGCACGTCCATAGTGTTTATAACGCCACGATAAACTAGCGTAGATTCTTCTTCGTCTATAAGAACCTTAATTTTTATACCACAAGTCGTTAAAACTTCTTCTAAAAAACTCTTTTGGTTTTTAGCCCTACGAACTGCCGCTGTACCAACTGCAATAATGTTGCTAGTGTCAATCTCGTACGCGTCGCAAAGCCTTCTAAACATTTTAATAGCTTTTATCGCCTCCTCAATTTGCGTAGGCTTTAAAAATCCGTCTTTTTCCATATCCTTACCTAGACGAACTCTTTCTTTAATTTGGTCTATTACTATAAAATGTCCATCACCTAGCAATTTTACAATTACTAGTCTCGCTGTGTTAGAACCTAAATCTATAATTCCTATCTTATTGTTCAAAATGTTTACCTCTTATTTTTTTCAAAATATTTTCCTTTTTAAAATTTACCATTATCATTTTAACACAAACAAAAAAACTTTTCAATACGAAAACCACTTTTTTTTAAAAAATTTTAAAATTTTTTTATTTTATTTTTTTTAGATTTTTTAAGCGATTTTTGCTTTTTACGCTTAGTAGCGCCTTAAAAATTTCTACCAACGCCACCACTATTAAAAATCCGCCAAAGCATCTTTTTAAAATTTCCCCCTTTATAATAACGGAAATAATAGAACCCACTAACGCCCCTAAACACGCAGGAACTATTATAGCAAATAGATTTTTTGTTTCTACCAAGCCGTTTTTAAAATGAAAAATTAAACTTACGCTTGCAGATAGCACAAACGCCACCAAGTTTATAACTTGGCACGCCTTTTGCGAAATGCCTAGCATACTAATTAGCGGAATTAAAAGCGTACCTCCACCCATACCAAGTCCGCAAAAAACACCGCCGATTATACCAAATAAAATATATAAAATCCACATAAATTAAACCAATTTTCCTTTATTTAAATTCTACAATAACAATAACTTTATCCCCGATATTACCATAAGCGCTAAAAAGGTATATTTTACCACGTTTTGTTTTAACACCTTTAATAAATATGCACCTAACAACCCGCCAAGCAACACGCCAAAAGTTATAAAACTGCCGTTTTTTAAGGGAAAATAACCTTTAAAAATATACACTAGGGCAGACAAAACGCTAACGGGTAGCATTATAAAAATACTAGTAGCGTGCGCCTTTTTTTGCGGATAATTTAACTTATTGGTTAGCAAATTTACCGCAACTATTCCGCCACCGCCACCTAAAACGCCGTTTACCAAGCCTATAACAAGCCCAAAAAACAACAAATCTTTCTTTTTTT